>NZ_WXWP01000154.1:0-3434 GCF_009904765.1 Vibrio sp. V39_P1S14PM300 | reverse complement strand
GGGTTTATTAACCGCTCATGGTTTGTTGAAGGATATTCTCACCCGACAACAGTAACCAAAGACATCCTTGTTCAATGGTTAGACTTTATGGTTGCAAAAGGTTGGGAGTTTCAATGTATCTTTGATGGTTTTGGGGCTTCGTTTAGTTAAATTGCTAACAAACTGTTCAAGAGGGATTCGCAACGCGTGGCATTTTCACCATGCGTTGGTTTTAGTGTTTTAGGTGGTATGCGGCAGCTTTTGTATTGCGTTGCTCACCCCTTAACA
Source organism: Vibrio sp. V39_P1S14PM300 (assembly GCF_009904765.1). Lineage (NCBI taxonomy): Bacteria > Pseudomonadati > Pseudomonadota > Gammaproteobacteria > Vibrionales > Vibrionaceae > Vibrio > Vibrio sp. V39_P1S14PM300. The sequence goes on along the minus strand of NZ_WXWP01000154.1, from coordinate 3,167 downwards.
GGGCGTTAAGTGCCTAGGTATCGCAATACCTTAGAAAGTGATTGGATAATATCTATGATCAAAGAATCAAAAATCAAAACAGTATCTGATTTCTTAGATATATGTAGAGAATGTCATACTGAATTGTATCGGGGGCAAGCTCAGGACTGGCGGTTACTACCCTCTATTGCCCGTGTCGAAAAAATAGTATTTGAGGGTATCTTAGAAATCGAAGAGGAAATTATCGAAGAATTTCAGAAACTAGGTCATCCTTTTTTTCACAATTCAACGAAAGAGTACTCTGATTGGATATTACATGCTCAACACCACGGCTTACCGACTCGGCTTTTAGATTTTACAAGTAACCCTCTCAAAGCTCTGTATTTTGCTGTTGAGGACGAGCTTAACTTAGAAGACGGTGTTGTTTGGGGAGTTGCCCCTTTCTGGAGCAATGAGTTTCCTAGTTTAGACCTGAAAACAGTAGAATTCTTCTATCCTAAGCACTTGAATGAACGTATTACTGCACAAGAGAGTTGTTTTGCTTGTTTTCCTTTAGGGGAAGCTCAATTGGATGTCCCAGCATTGGACGAGTATCCCGAGGATAAGATTCGTATTTTTAGCAAAATTATTGTCCCAGGTGAGTACAAAAAGGCTTTAAAAAAGAGCTTAGTGTTTTGGGCATCAACAAAATGTCTATATATCCGGGCATTGATGGAGTTGTGCAAAGAATTAAAGAAGTTGTTGGTGTATAAGGCACTTAACAAACTGTTTAAGAGTGATTCGCAACGCGTGGCATTTTTACTATGCGTTGGCATTAGTGTTTAAGGTGGTATGCGGCGGCTTCGGTATTGTGTTGCTCACACCTTAACAGGGCGTTAGCTATTTTTTTTGCATACAAAGGAGTTCTGGTTGGAAAAAGTTTTAGTTAGCTCGTGCTTAGTCGGAAATCAAGTTCGATACAATGCAAGTTGCTTGTCAATTCCTGAGCCTGATCTGCATTGGCTTCAATCAAACCTAGAGCTTGTGGTCTTTTGCCCAGAACTATCGGCAGGTTTGCCCACTCCTAGAGCACCTGCTGAAATAATCGCTGGTAAAGGTGTTGATGTGTTAAAAGGCTTTTCGAAGGTTGTCGGAAACGATGGTATCGACGTCACTACTCTATTTGTAGCAGGGGCCAAGAATGCCTTGGAGTTGTGTCTGCGACTACAAATAAAATATGCGGTGCTCGCAGAGAATAGTCCTTCCTGTGGTAGTTCCAATATTTACGATGGTACGTTTAGTGGGACCAAAGTTAATGGGGCTGGGGCCACTGCTACGTTGTTAGAGAGTAGCGGTATCAAGGTGTTCAGTCCGCATACGATAGCCCAATTCCGTAGTATGTTGGACAAACATAACTAACAAACTGCTCAAGAGGGATTCGTAACGCGTAGCATTTTTACTATGCGTTGATTTTAGTGATTAAGGCGGTGTGCGGTGGCTTCGGTATTGAGTTGCTCACCCCTTAACAGGGCGTTATACGTTTGGAGGTTTTGACATGCTAGCAAGAATGGATGAATACCTAGATAAGGTTATTAAAAATCGATTTTCAGTGTCACTAATGTCAAATTCTAAATGGCGCAAAGTGTTTACATTAGATGTACCCGAATTGAAGTTGAACCAGTGTTATTGGAAGTTTGTTGATAACGATGATGAGTATCTAGGCTGGTTTACCAAATCAGATGAGTTAATGGAAAAGTATGTGGGTGACTATGGGTCAGGTCCTTTCGCCTACAAACGAATTGAGTGGTTAGAAATCCCCAAAGTAGGTAAGCCCAGTGGGTATGAAAATGTTCCCTTTAAACATTGGCATCAAGATATAGATGGAGCATTGAGTATCTTGAACTCAGTCGGTTACTTCGATACAGAGCTTACGGGTAGAGGGTTACGTATCTACGGTTTCAGAGAGTAAACGTATAACAAAGCGTTCAAGAGCGATTCCGCAAGGCGTGCCAGTTTCGCTTCGTCACAGTATGGCACGCATCACGTCACGCCTTAATGCGGCGTTAGCTTGAAAGCTGGAAAGGCAAAACCTTTTAGTTAGGCTTATAGCCAAAAGCGAGTTCGAATGATTAGTTTAACTTTGCCGTTGAGCTGGTTTTGGTTACTATATGGTTAGTTACTAAAGCTAAACAACTATCAGTGGTAAAAATGAATAGTTTTAAAATTTCATTTCGCCTATCCTATGCAGGACTCTGGCTGCTATTAATTTTCTCGACACTAAGCTCAGCGAGTGAGCAATCAAGTTTTCACCAACAGTTTTCACGCGAAAGTGAAAGTTTTCAAAAGCAACTCGATAAGATCGTCCGAGATAGAGCTTTCCCCAAAAAGAAAGGCGAAGCTTTGTAAGAAAGATTGAATAAGCAAAAGATTATTTGGAAAATTGATGTAGATATGTCGGTAGAGCATCCTATTGAAAAATGGGATACTATTCATATAATGCCTCAATTGATGTTCTATTATCGGGCGACTGATTCACTTTATACAATGGATTTTAATGGCACGAATGTAAGGCGATTTCCTGTTTCTACCCCTGATAGTTACTACAGTTTCATCGTTCGTTCACCTAACGGAAGATTTCTATATGCAGAAAGTACACTCTATGATTTAAAGACCAACCAAATTTTAGCAACAAAAAAGAATACCAATTTAAGTGGTTTCTCCTCTGATAACGAACATGCCTATATTATGCGAGAGGGTGAAATTTACCGCCTCAATCTATTCAGTTTAGAAGAGGAGCCTATTTACATTGAAGGTCTCGATATCAACTCTAAGTTTTACTTCAAAATAGATGAAAAAAATGATCGAATATATTGGGATCAAAATGGCTTCGTTCAAGTAATGGATTTTTCTTCATCAGGAAAATCTCTAGATAATGATGAATCCGAATGTCGATATAAAGGTAAGTTATTGTCTCATGCCTACAATAAATTCGTTTTTTGTGGTGAAGGTAAAGACATGGCGATTCGAAGTAAGTATGACTTAATAGAACAGTTTCGGCAGACAAATATTACCATTCAGAGCGATATATGGTACGCTACTCAGGACTCCTGGGCTGCTAATTGGGTAATTTCTCGTCACCGCGCTTCAGGCGAGAGTGGATTGTTTGACTTGCTACACTATGATTATTATTTGCATAATGATGATTATAT
>NZ_WXWP01000392.1:0-3435 GCF_009904765.1 Vibrio sp. V39_P1S14PM300 | reverse complement strand
ACTTAACTCAGATAACGAGAGAAAATAATGATAAAAAACAACGCACTTAGTGCGGGGCTACTGGCAAGCTTATTGGTGACGCCCGTTTTCGGCACCACCTTGCCTGCGCCGGTCTGGCATTAAATGACGTTCAGTGATGGTTCGGTCAAAGATCTGCGTTTGATGGGATCGGAAGATATGTTCTGGTATCAGGATCGTCAGGGGACGTTGTACATTCAGGAGCAGGATGGGCTCTGGTACTACGGTTACTACGAGCAGCAGCAAAAGCGAGTCGTTTCGACTGAAGTGCTGGCGAGTGAGGCTCCGCCACCACAAGATGCCAACATTCATTCTCACCCGATTGATCCCGTGTATTTGTCTGTGCCACCAACGGAAATGACGCCGGGAAAGCGCCGTCTTACGTTGACGACTGGCAGACAGTTTGCCCCTGCCATCGAAGGGCAAACCGCGGTGACAGAACAACCTTTGCTGGTGGTGCAAGTCAGTTTTCAAGACGAGGTCATGGTAAATGACTTTCAGGCGAGCGTTTTTGGTATCAACCAGCAAAGTGTTCAGGACTATTTTCTCAAAAACAGCAATGGTCGCTACAAGGTTGTACCTGCCCGAGAAACATCGGGTACGGAGAATGATGGCATTGTGCATGTCACTCTCGACATCAATCATCCCAACTGTCATTCAAAGACCGATAACACGTGTCAGACAAAACTGAACACTGCGTTTGAGAAAGCCTATCAGGCGCTGGACGCAGATTTTGATTTATCAACGTATGACGATAACGGTGACGGAAACATTGAACCCAGAGAACTGTCTGTGATGTTCGTTTTTGCCGGGAATGACAAGGCAAGTGGGACGAACAAAACACCAACGATATGGCCGCATAAATACAGCCATAGGCAGGTAACTTTGGATGGAAAAACCATCAGCGCGTATTGTTTGTTCGCTGATTTTCAACACGACCACCAGTCCACAATGGGGGTAATTGCGCACGAGCTGGGGCATCTGATGTTGGGTTTACCGGACCTTTACTCCTACAGACACAATGGTTCTATCGGGCAGTGGGGGTTAATGGGCAGTGGCAGTTGGGGGAGTAAGCCGGGAGATTCCTACTCGGGCCAGACGCCGGTCAACATGTTGGCATGGAGCAAGGAGGCAGCCGGTTTCATCCAGCCTAAAGTACTGTCTCAAAGCGGTGCACAAACAGTACAAACTGCGCAGGGTGAAAGTGTGATTCACCTCGACCCTTATCTGAAGCAGTTTGGCCCACGTGCGTACATCGAAAACCGACGTAACATTGGGTATGACCGTGCACTGCCCGCTGAAGGTCTGCTGGTCACATCCGTGAGCGTTGACCACATGTTCAATGCTGAGGGGCCGATGCAGGTACAGATCCTACAGGCGGACAATCACGGGCTACTGGACAATGGCCATTCGACAGGCGATGACGGCGACGTATTTCCCGGCAGTGAACAGATCACGGAGTTATCGGATGCGTCACTCCCTTCGCTGATGACAGTCACCGCCGGGCGTGAAACCAATATCGCCCTGCGTGGCATTGTCAGCGATCCGAACGCGGCTCGCTTTAGTCTCGATATTCCGAGTGCGGCAGGAAAGTCGGCATGGTTGACGTCGTTCGGGCGCACTTATGTCTCATACCGAAACGGCATTGATGCGCTTGGCTTTGCTGTGGACGTGGGTCATACGCCGAAGCATTTAGTCGGTTTTCAATTTTACGCAAAGGAAAACACGGTCGCATTACCTATGCGTTACGTTTTACGCGTTTATCCGTACAACGTGAATTTAGGTCGTGCACATTTTGATCTGGCTGATGGCCGTGAACTGGCCAGCGGTGTGGCCCCTGTCGGTGGCGGGCAAATTCGTTTACCGGCGCCTGTGGCTCTGGAGCCGGGCATGTCCATGTTAGTACTGGAAATTGAAAATGGTACCGCGGAATACTCCACTCAATTTCTTGATGCCTATTTGGGCGATGGGCAACGCAAAGAACAATATTTTGGGGGAAAAGATGAGTATCTCGCTTATGGCTTGAGCCGCGGCGCCTACTATAATTTTCCGTTTGCGGCTCTGTTTGAAGAGCAGATCGCCAGCGATGTTGTTGCGATGGATGATTTTGTGGTCATGCGTGAAGATCAGTCGGTGACAGTCGATGTCAAATCCAATGACCAGCATCTCAATGCGAATGAAGTGTATCGTGTTGAGATCGGTCAGCCACCTTCAAAAGGACGTTTTCGTGGTACGATTTACACACCGTCGGCCAATATCAATGGTGTCGATCACTTCACTTATCGCCTGGTGGATAGTCAGGGTGTGGCGTCTAACTATGCCAATGTGAGTGTAACGATCAGCGCAGTGAATGATTTGCCAGTATTTGAGGTTGATTATCCGCTAAATTCGGTGAAAGCGGGGCAGTTAGTCACACTTGCGGTTAAGAATATCCGGGACGTGGATTCCGATAGTCACAGCTATCGTTGGTCGGTCAGTCAGGAGACGCCGTTGTCGATCACTCATCCGCAGCGTTCATGGATACAGGTACAGATCCCATCCGATGCCAACAACGGAACGGTCTATCCTTTGACTGTCGTCGTGGCAGACAACCAGGGTGGTCGGGTGGCGAAAACCATCAAACTGGTGGTGCGTAATCGCGCGATTGCGATCAACGACGAAAGTGTGTCGGTGGTCTACGGTGAGCAGATCCTACTCCGGCCCGCAGGTGAGCACGATGACAGTGACATTCGTTCGATTGAAATTTTAACGCCGCCTTTGCATGGAGAAGTGATCATCAACGGCACGACGTTAGTGTACACCGCACCAGCCGAGCGAAAAGAAACACTTTACGATGTGCTGAAATATAAAGTGATATTTGTCGATGATTCAGTACAAACAGCGGAATATGAACTGCAAGTTCGCACTCAAAGTGTCGCTGAAAATCAAGGGGAAAGCAGCGGAGGTTCCGGCGGCTCAAATTCACCTTGGGTAATGATGATATTACTCTGGTTGCTTCGCAGACGCTATCGGTAATGAATAAGAAATAGAGAGCATATGCTCTCTTTTTTATTATCGATTAAGGCAATCGATTGCGGAAATTAAACGTATTCTAAAGTAAATATTTATCGTTATTATTTCTAATTTGAGTTATTTGTTACTTATAGTAGGCATTAATTATATTAATGGTGATCTTTATTCCATTTATATGGCTTTATTGCACGAAATGTGGGCTGAATGTATAAAAAATGCACATTCCTCATGATGGGTGTGAATACATATTGAGTTGGAAAAATCTATTTTTTGATAAAATATTCTTACATTAATCGCGGCTTTTGTGGTTAATTATCATTTTTATTTCATATATTGGTGATTGCCATCACATTATTAATGATGCAATCTCAGCCTCTTTGTATATATGTTTTCATAATTAGATAT
>NZ_WXWP01000219.1:0-5723 GCF_009904765.1 Vibrio sp. V39_P1S14PM300 | reverse complement strand
ATGCGAAAGTGAGGGAGTATTTAGAGGCAGCGCGTACTAAGGATAGTAACGTTTCTGATTTTGAATTTATAGAATCAGAAATCGACCAAGTTATTGAACATTTTGTTACTAACCAAGCCTATGCTAACAATAAATATACAGCTTTTGATGCATTGAAAAAGAACGCTGGGATCGTATCGATAAAGCTTTCGGGAATTTGCCCTGGTGCGAGTTGTGAGGAAGGAGGTCTTGACCCTTACAAAAAAATTGGAGTACCTGTTCCTGTCGGAGATAGAGGTCCATCCTGCCCTCAATGTCGATTTTGGATAACTGGACCTATGTTTCTTTTAGGTCAAGTTGTAGAAGGAAACCAGTTAATAAGAAAAATCAAGAAAAAAGTAATTGCTATCGACAAGATCAGAGAGTCAATAATTGATGCTGAGGACAACGGTAATACGCAGTTATATAACAAGTTATCAGGTCGAGAGGATCGTGAACTACGAATCCTGTCAAACATGTTAACTGAATGGTCTGAGCGCATGAAATTTTACGAAGCTTCAGTGAGAAAACTCGATGCATGGATCGCGTATAAAGACAAAAATCATGAGGAAAATTCAAGCCTTCCTATATCCATGTTTAGCAAGTCCACAGAAGAAGAAATTCGGTATGGTTTTAGTCAATCAAGCAATTTGGAACTGACTCATTTCCTCTCAACTGTATCTGAATTTCTTCCTGAGTTCATAGACTCTGATGATACTTCTGTACCTGATCTAGAGCAGGCTATTGCTAGATTTATGGCTATGAATAATCTAGGCGATATTATGTTTAAGTTGAATGATGAACAACGATTACAAGCTACCAATTTGATGACAGATGCGCTTATAAGCAATGTCGGGGCTGAATGTGCCGAAAACCTTCTTAATGGCGATGTCGCCCTGTCAGAATTTCCAGAATTAAGCCGTCAAGTAATTGAACTCGTCAGTAAAAGCGAAGAGAAGATTTTTAGACTCGATGCAAATACTTTTGAATCGATTGGGAGTAACTAAAACATGAATACTTCTGTATCTCAGTCACCGTCAGCTATTTTGTACAATGACCTATGTAAATCCGCGAATAGTAAAAGAAGAGAAAACGCACAGAATATAAAACTCACCTGCGATCATATGGTGCAAGATGGCGTGGAAATCACCTTGAGTGGGGTAGCCAAAAGATGTCTTGACTCATTTGGTAGTCCAGCGATTTCAACAGTAACAAACACTGGCTCAAAGCTGGGTGAATATGTTCGCTTACGAAAACAAGAGCAGAATATTAATAAGGGAACGATAATCGCAAGAACTGTCGTTTCTGCGAAAGTGTCAGATCCCGTACTAGCACAACAAGTAAAAATACTTGAAGAAACGGTCAAAGGACTGAGAAATGAAAATAACGCATTAAGGGTAATATTTAAGAAACTCAATACCGATATTGACAACGATATTAGTAGCATCCTACTGAGCGAACCAAAAAAACAAAATACCAGCGAAAAACTATTACCTTCAATCAGTCATACGCCACACTTAAAAAGCGCTGTCTCATCATTGCTAAGGCACTTAGCTGACAGAGGGTACGGTATGTATCGAGGGCGTTTTGGAATAAACAAGAAAACCGTATTAACCACTGCTGAGTTAGATGCTTTGAAAGAAGTAATCGATATTAGCGAAGCTGAGTTTAACGCTACATATGGTAACGACAAATAATTTTCGCATAGGGTTATAGCTAATGGCGAGTGGGCAGCAGAAAGCACAGCAAAATCTTGAGGCATTTGAGGCTTGGAAAGCCACACAGACGGACGATGACTTTAAACAAATCTTGTTCAGAGGTCAGCTAAATCGAATCGAAGTGGCAAAGGGTATCGGTTGTGGAAAATCGGCTTTAAATCAAAATCCTGCCCTCAAAAAAGCACTCAAAGCACTAGAGGGCGATTTACGTGATAGAGGTGTGCTTCCACCTCTTACGGAAAATGCTAAAAAAAACGAGGGTAAACCCCAAGCCTACGATAATACAGCGAATCGTAAGATGCTCGATTCAAAGCGGGTGTCGTCATTGGAAGCTGAGAACATTGAATTAAAAGCTAAGGTTAAGGAGCTTGAAAAGCGACTTGAGCGCTTTGGTGATCTGTCTGAAACCTTATCCGAATTGGGGTTGATGCCACGATGAATGCCGCTTTGTATGAAGACCAGATGCGTGTCACTAGCATCCCTTACTGCACGAGTAAACTCGTGATATTCAGCGGTGTACCGCTGGCGAAGGACTCTTATATAACCAATAGTGGGAAGTATTATGTCACTATCAAAGCCGACCCCGATAGCATCCCTGTGCTTCCAACGCTGGGTCAGCATTGGTCAGTCAAAGGCGCTCGCCAGATAGAAAACATGGAGGTAGGCGATTATGTGATGCAGCAGCACACTTATGAATCGCCAGAGCATGTTGAATGCACCTTGCCCGAAACAGGTGAGCAACTGATTCGCTTCATCGCCAGAGAAAGTGACTTCAAGGGTATTGGCGAAAGCAAAGCTAGGGCGCTCTGGCAGCTCTTGGGGAAAGAATTCCATGCCACATTAAGAAATGACACCCCAGAATCCAGAAAGTACCTGACATCGATTCTGAGTGAAGATTCAGTAGAAGCACTCTATAGAGGGTACGCCAAATACAAAAATTTGGCGCATTGCAACTGGATGAGTGAGCACAAAATCCCTGCCAGTGTGCAGCAACGGCTGCTCAAGCATCACGGTGAAGCCTCCATCGATGTTATCAAGGGTAATCCTTATGCTCTGATGGGCTTTGGTCTTTCGTTCAGTGCCATTGAAGATATTATCAAGGTAACGAATTTTAAGACCGATGTTGCGCAGGATGATCCAAGAAGGCTCAGCGCTGCTCTGGAAATGGCGATTCGAAAAGAGATTGAAAAAGGTCACACCTACACCACTCATGCTAATGTGCGCCCTTATCTCAACAAGTTACTGAAAGACAAAGTGCTAGTCACTCAAGCGTTCCAATCAGGTCATGATAAAGCCCAGTACATTTTAAATCCCGACACAGGAACCTACCATCCAACTGCGCAACTTCTGATGGAAAGTGTCGTTGCCAAGCGGCTAAATACACTGATTAAGCGAAATGACTTGTTTGATGAAAACGCCAATGCTGCGTATTGCTCTGCGGCTGCGGAGCTTCCCTACGAATTAACTCCTAAACAAATCGAAGCCGTAACAACGTGTCTAGATAATTCGGTAAGCTGTATTACGGGCGGTGCAGGAACAGGCAAGACAACGGTACTCAGAACGGCTCTCAGGGCTTACCATCAACTTGGATTTGAAATACACGCCGTTGCGCTCAGTGGCCGTGCTGCAATGAGACTTCATGAGTCCATCGGTTTTGTTACCTCAACCATTGCCAAATTGCTCCGTGAAGACCCTATTGAACCCAGTGTCGATAAACCAAATCACCTACTGGTGATTGATGAGGCAAGCATGATTGACTTGCCAACCATGTATCGTCTTGTGAATCACATTCACCCCTCTGTACGATTGATATTCACTGGCGACCCTGACCAACTTCCACCAATCGGCTGCGGAAAGGTGTTGGCAGACATCGTTGAAGCAAAAACGGTGGCTAATACGATGCTAGATATCGTCAAGAGACAAGAAGGTTCGACGGGTATCCCCGAATATTCAAAGCTCATTAATCAAGGTGTGATGCCTGAACAATTAAGCACAGGTGCAATACACTTTCACGAAACCAGTAAAACAGACATTTCCAAAGTCTGTTGCGAGCTTTACCAAGAATCTCCTAATAGCAGTCGTGTCATGGCTCCAACCAAGACACTAGCATCAGAAATAAATAAACTCACTCAACAAGCAGTTAACCCAGATAGTACCAGCCTTGAGTTCGCAATCAATGGTGACAAATTCTTTCTGCCACTTCGCCTCAATGATGCGGTGTTATTCACTCAGAATCATTACGAAAAAGGCATTCAGAACGGCTCTCTTGGCACACTAACTAGCGTAAAGTATTCTGGTGATAGTTACGGTGAAATAACACTAGATACAGGTGATAAGATCGAGGTAACACAATCCGTCCTAGACTGTATGGAATTAGGTTATGCCATCACCTTACACAAAGCCCAAGGCTCACAGTTTCCACGTATCATCATCGCCCTACAAAACGGAAGAATAGTTGATAGATCATGGCTCTATACGGCAATCACGAGAGCTGAAAGTGAAATTCATATCGTTGGTAGTAGCGATGATATAAAGAGTATCACCGAAGCCCCAAGCCACTCTCATAAGCGGAATAGCTACCTGAAAGAGCTTTTGAGCTAGCTCGGATCTGCCCCATTTTAATTTAGAGTTTCTACCAATACCATTTCTAGTCATTAGTATTTGCCCCAATTTCCCTAATGATTCAATATGAATTCAATTGCTCAGCGATGTGGATTGGATTGTGTCCATCGCTTTGGTAGCGATTCACTCACAAAACCATAAGTGATCCACAAAGTTGAGCTTGGGAAAAGCCGACTAGATCTAGTACTATAAACTCTTAAGTTACTGACAAATAGATGGTATGTCACAAGGTACGCCTTCTAAATCTATAGAGTGACGTTGGCTTAGTACTTATTCTCCTAAGGAAACAAAATGTCCGAATACTGCTTTTTTACTCCTGAATCCCAAGCACTTGCAGAGTCCGCCAATCTGAAAGAGTGCTTAGAACAGTACGCTGAGACCAATAAAAAGCAAATTTATGTACTCTCGCGCCCACTATCAAAAGAAGATCTGACTTACGAATACGAACATGCATTTGTAATTTTTTCATCGGGACGAAAGCCTTGTTTTGTCGATACATCTAACAACGAAGAAGAGTTTGAAGAATTCGTGGATGACTTCATTGACGACATGGCTTTTTTGTCTGAGAAGTTTGAGTATCGGAAAAAAATTGGTAGAAAAAAGCGGTGGTTGGAGCTTATTGAAACAACAACATGTGACAACTTAGACTTAGATTCCTTAGTACTTGAAAACCCTACAGATAGACGAGTAGCAGACCTGTTAACTTCTTTGGTCATTGGTAGTATCAATGACGTTAACAAAGTTGACTTAGATGCCAACAACCTCCTAGATAGCATTAAATCAAAGATAGTGCTCTTCGATACAGATCAGACGGGCTTCGTCTTTAAGATGGGAGCTAGTAAAAAATTCGTCATTCAAGGATTAGCAGGCTCAGGTAAGACGGAACTTCTTCTGCATAAACTCAAAGAAGTTTACTCAAACGAGCAGGAAGCACGAATTGCATTTACGTGTTTCAATAAAATACTAGCCTCAAGTATGAGAAGTCGCATACCTCAGTTTTTTGACTTTATGAAAGTTGAGAGACAAATCGATTGGGAGAATAAACTCTTCTGTTTCCACTCCTGGGGAAGTGGACGGCACCCTTACTCTGGTATGTATCGCTATATTTGCCACAAGTATGAAATTCCGTTTGGAACGTTCGCTGCGGGTTCGTTTGATCAACTCTGTAAAAAGGCAATCGAAGACATCAAAAGTGTAGCAGAGCCAAATAACCGAAAGTTTATATTTGACTATGTTTTCATTGATGAAAGCCAAGACTTTGGAGAGCACTTTGTTGAACTCTGTGAGTTAGTTACAGAGAAAAAAGTGTTTGTGGCAGGTGATGTGTTCCAGAACATTTTTAGAACAATTGATGACTCTGTAAGC
>NZ_WXWP01000073.1:0-3440 GCF_009904765.1 Vibrio sp. V39_P1S14PM300 | reverse complement strand
TCTTGTTGTTTCCACATACGTAAAGGAGACGTTATGACCCCGCTAGTGACCCCTGAATGGTTGGAGACAAGGCTCAATCAACACAATCTGGTGATCCTCGACAGCAGCATTGAGTTTCAGATCCCCGGAGAGTTTGAAAAAGACAAAATCAATCTCATCCCGGGCACCGTCAGATTCGATTACGACAAGGTGTTCTGCGATCCAGATTCGTCACTTCCTCATATGATGCCGTCTGAGTCTCGCTTTAATCAGGAGGCCCGCAAGCTTGGAATAAATAAAGATTCGGTGATCGTTATCTACGATAACAGCGGCACATTTGCGTCTCCAAGAGCTTGGTGGATGTTTCTGGCTATGGGACACCAGGAAGTGTATATCCTCGATGGCGGATTGACCGAATGGAAACGTGCCGGTTTACCTCTGGTTCAGCAGTACCGCATCGCCGAACATCCAGGTAATTTCTCAGGCCAGCTTAACCCAAACTACTTCGTTGATGCCGCCTGCATTCTTAATGAAATTGCCAACCCGGAGAGCTTAACCGTCGATGCTCGTGGACGAGCCCGTTTTAATGCCGAGGTTCCCGAACCAAGGCAAGGCGTTCGGGCGGGTCATATTCCAGCATCGGTCTGCTTACCTTTTGCCGAGTTGATGGACGAACACAAGATCAAATCAGTGGTTGATCTTAAGCCGTTACTTGAACGCGTTTTTGATAAGCCCCAGCAACGTTACTTCTTCAGTTGTGGTTCGGGCGTAACGGCGTGTATCGTAGCTCTGGCCGCCTATCTGTGTGGATATCAGAACCTGGCTGTCTATGACGGCTCCTGGACCGAATGGGGTCAGCGAGCCGAATTACCAATCGAATAGGAAAAGCCCCGTCATTGTGTACGGGGCTTTTTGAATACCGCGACAAACGGCGGCTAAAGCTCTTGCTAACCGCCCTCATCAAAAATGCGGCTAACTGTCGCTTGCCAGGCCGGTCATCTGTTCATCAAGGTTGAGAACTGTTAATGCGTTACTCACGCTGGTTGCAATCACGTCAATTGCCCCCGTACGCAGCGCCCCTAATAGCGCCAGCGGCTTGGTATTCTCTGCGGCAATCGCAATCACTTCAGCAATCGGTCGAAATTCATCGATCCCCAAACCAATCACTCTGTCACTCATAACGGTATCTGCAATCTGGCCGTGGATATCAAAAAAATCATAGCCGGCAAAATCGCCAACCACCCCTTGATGTAAACGTGACTGAACCACCTCTTCCGCAGTAAACCAGCCCAGATCGACCATGTAGCTGTTCTCACTCATGTCACCGATCCCCACCAACGCCATGTCAGCCTTGCGTGCCAGATCCAGCGTCTGCTTGACCGTAGCATTTTGCATGAAAGCGATCTTTTGCTCACGGTTCTCCGCGTAAGCGGGCGCATAGAGAGTTTCAGAGCTGCCGCCATATTTTTTGGCCAACTGGCGACAAATATGGTCAGCGTTAAACATGCCGCCACGTGGGTGAATGCCTCCGATACCACACACAAACTTACAGTCTCGCGGCGTGATCACACCGACATGATGAGCCACCGCAGACACGTTGCGCCCTTGCCCAACCGATACCACCATACCGTTTTTCAGATTACTGGCCAGGTAATTGGAAACCAGTCCGGCAAGTTGAGTACGCTGTTGCTCTTCGCTGGGCTGGTCTAATGCGATCAACGCACGTTTGACCCCAAAACGCTCGACCAGGCGCTGTTCGATTTTGGCGCTGAACACCGGATGGTATTTGACGGTGATCTCGACAATCCCCTCATCACGAGCCTGTTTTAACATCCGTCCGACTTTGGCACGTGAAATGGAGAATTTGCGTGAAATCTCCTCCTGCGTCGCACCATCCTGATAATACGCTACGGCAATTTCGGTCAACAGATCGGTATTTTCTACTGAAATATCCTGATTGGAACTGGTCATATCGGCTCTCACTAAAACGTATCTGTGCAGAATAACTGTCATTGAGCATCTGCTCATTGATGTAGCATATGATACAGTGCATTTTAAATGCAACAAATGCTCATCAGAAAGACAAATTCTCAGCTTAATTTTTTGGTGTTGCAATTCGACAGTAAACCTTACTCTTGCTAGGCAAACGTTTATTTGTGCCTGCACTGTAAACAGGGCAAAAAAATAGTTGATTTATGTCACCGAAAGTCCCATTCATCAATTGACTTTCCGCACAGTTCAGATAAATATGAACACATCATTTACTCAGCAATCGAGCAAATGTTCAAAACAGATGCTCGGTCGCTAAACATTGACGGTTAGCTGGTCATCACATGCTGTTCTCGGTGTATGATTGATTAGCAAATACGCTTGCAAAATGTGCAAACCCGTGTTGGGTTTGTCACCCAGGAAATAGGATGATCGAGATGAGCAACAAGTTAGAACAACTTCGCAAACTAACTACTGTAGTAGCAGACACTGGTGAAATTGACGCAATTAAAAAGTATCAACCAGAAGATGCAACCACAAACCCTTCTCTGGTACTGAAAGCCGCTCAAATCGCAGAGTATGCTCCACTGATCGATCAGGCTATCGAGTACGCGAAATCGCAAAGCAGCGACAAAGCACAACAGGTTCAAGACGCTTGTGACATGCTGGCTGTGAACATCGGTAAAGAAATCCTGAAAACCATCCCTGGCCGTATTTCAACAGAAGTCGACGCTCGTTTGTCTTACGACACAGAAGGCAGCGTGGCAAAAGCTCGTCAGTTGATCAAAATGTACAACGATGCAGGCATCTCAAACGATCGCATCCTAATCAAACTGGCTTCTACCTGGGAAGGCATCCGTGCGGCTGAAGTCCTGGAAAAAGAAGGCATCAACTGTAACCTGACTCTACTGTTCTCATTTGCTCAAGCTCGTGCATGTGCAGAGGCGGGAGTATTCCTGATTTCACCATTCGTTGGTCGTATCATGGACTGGTACAAAGCAAAAGAAGGCCGTGACTTCGAACCTTCAGAAGATCCAGGCGTTCTGTCTGTTACTAAGATCTACGACTACTACAAAGCGTACGGCTACAAAACGGTCGTCATGGGCGCAAGCTTCCGTAACATCGGTGAAATCCTGGAACTGGCCGGCTGTGACCGCCTGACTATCGCTCCTGCTCTGCTTGCTGAACTGGAAGCAGCGGAAGGTGAAGTGGTTGAAAAGCTGGTTGACTCTAAAGGCGCAGAAGAGCGTCCTGCACCAATGACTCACGCTGAGTTCCTATGGGAACACAATCAAGACCCAATGGCGGTTGAGAAGTTGGCGGAAGGTATCCGTAACTTCGCAGTTGACCAGGGCAAACTGGAAGCGATGATCGAAGCGAAACTGTAATCACGCACAAATTCAAATTGGGGAAGCATAAGACTTCCCCTCTTCATTTTTATTTAAATCATTTAATACGGTAATTGTTATGGA
>NZ_WXWP01000373.1:0-3447 GCF_009904765.1 Vibrio sp. V39_P1S14PM300 | reverse complement strand
CTTTGTAAGTGATACAATAAAAATTGGTAACACTTTTCTAGTCAGAAGGTAACTTAAGTGAACAAGCTAGATAGGTTAGATATTAAACAGCTCAGAGTCTTTCAGGCGTTGATTCGGGAGCAGAGTGCATCGAAGGCTGCAAGTCAGCTCGGCTTAACTCAGCAAGCGGTAAGCGAGCAACTTAAAAAACTACGTGATGTATTTGGCGACCGACTGTTCCTTAGAAAAACCAATGGCTTTGTACCCACGCCTTTAGCCGAAGAACTCTCTCTAGAAATCGATAAACTGCTTCGAGATTTTCAAGCTCTTCTCTCTCCAAAAGCGTTTAACCCAACTACTGTCGAAGGTAGCTATGTCATAGCAGCTACAGACTATGCGCAACAAGTTGTTCTACCATCATTAATTGCAATGCTAAGGGCTCAATCACCAAACTTAAAAGTCATTGTTCGAGATTTTGAATTAGATAAGTTAAATGACTTGATGGAAAGTGGGAAAGTGAACTTAGCGATAGCATTTCCAGACTACATACCTGAGTCCTATCCCATGATTAAGCTGTTTGAAGAACATCATGTGTGTATCACATCTAAACATTCAACGATTTCTAAAGTAAACCCATCACTCGAAAAAATCGCAGCCCATCCAGCGATCATTGCTTCGCCATCTAGGCCAAACTTTAAGGGATCAATAGATGAATGGTTCAAGCAGTTTGGCTTAGAGCGTAACGTCGTTGTGTCAGCACCTTGTTTCTCCGTTGTGCCTCTTTACCTCGAAACAACCGATTCTATTGCTTTTTTACCTTCGAGGGCAGTTGATGGATTGAATGTGACGAAAATCGATATGAGCGAGTCCCCCGAGTCATTTGATGTTATTGCCGCATGGCATCCTAGGTATAGCGATGATCCGCTACAAAAGTGGGTTGTTTCTCTGTTAGAGGAAAAGTATCTCGAATAGGTCGCTTGAGCATTGGTCGCATAACACGAAAATGTCTAAGTCAAACTTAGTGTTTTTGTGGCAAGGTTTAGGCTCAGTAGGAGCACAGCTCACCACTTACCGCGAATACACTCAAAATTTCATAGCAAATATTTGCATTTCAGCTTAACGTAGATAACTCTAATGTTGTGAGTCTGGTTTCTTACTTGATTATTGGAGGATTTATGGCTAAAAACATACGTGGCAATAACGATGGCGAGCACGGTGAAAATGATTCCTACACCATCCAAGGTCGTGGCGTGGTTAGCAGAAAAGCGCTTGTTGACGAAGTTAACGCAGGAAAGCACCCTAATCACCATGTAGTAAATGTCAATGGCGAGGATTATGTTCGATCAAATCCTGATAATCGGGAATCGAACAACGTAAACAAAGATTAACTAATTTTGTCCAGATCCGTACAGTTGACACTTCATAATTCGGAAGTGCCCCAAAGTTGATTAGTCTAGAAACCCAGACTCGTTTCTTTCGCCATTTGTTGTTCTAATTTGTGAATACGATTGTCAAAAAACGGACTTTCTAAATACATACATTGATATCAATCGCCGTCCTCCTCAATCTGAAATTGATAAGATCAGACCAGTGATGATTCAGATTGAAAACTCTGTTAGCCAAAACTGCCAAATAGACATATCTACAAAAACTATCGAAAATTGTATGGGAGTTACTTGTGAAGGCGTATAACAAAGCCAAGCACAATCGCCCATGCAAAAAGCGCATGGGCTGGACTTCGCTGACGCTCGGCCTGTGTTGCGCCGTTAAATGACAAGGAGAATCAAATGGCCAATCACTTTTTTAAATGGAACGGACAGCACTTAGGTTTTGAAAGAAACGGTAGGCTGTTCGATCCACAAAGTCAGTACCTGGGATGGATAGAGGAGGACGGTAGCGTATGGAGTGCTGAAGGTGTTTATGTGGGCGAGGTTGTTAACGGACAGTATATTCTCCGTAATACAAATAAAATGCAGCCTATGAATAAGATGGCAAAGATGCCACCTATGCCTCCACTCCCCCCCTTGCCACCGCTGCCTAAACTACCCAAACTACCTAAGCTTGGCTGGCATGACCCATTTGATGTGTAAGTCATTTAACAAGCGCATGTTGTCGCCCTACGGGCTGGGACGGCCTACGCTTCGCTTCAGCCGCCCCAAATGCGGGCGTTATGAGTCTTAAGCATGGATAAAGAGCAGCAGAAGAAACTGAAGGCTCAGTATAAGAAGAATGAGCAAGATGAAATTCGTGCATCTATACCAATGGGTATTGATGAGCTTAAAGATCTATTGTCATACCTAAACCGAGAGTCAGCTCCAGAATGTGATCACACGCTTAAGGAAACAATCGAATTCCTTAAGTCCAAGCAATTACATCCAGAAGTGGTTGTTCCTTGGCTTGGTGAGCACGGCGGGTTCTGTGATTGTGAAGTTATTTACAACGTCTACGATGACGTAGGTGATATTGTGGGGTGGCACCTTGACGAAAACTCATAACAAGCAAAGGCACAATCGCCCGCAAAAAGCGCGGGCTGGACTCGCTAACGCTCGCCTGTGCTTTGGGCGTTAGCGACCAAGTCTAAGGAGAATCATGGATAAACAGTATTGGGTGGTCGGAGCAATGTGGGGTGGTTCAGACGATGCCCTGAAAGATTTCATTGTTCGCCAGTATTGGTATTGCTGGGACATTAACGAAGCAGCCGAATCAGATAGTAATGTTGGGAACTCCATAGCTACACAACGTGAACGATTCAGCCAAATACGGAGCGGAGATCGAATCGCAGTAAAACGCATGCTTGGTCGTGGTTCTGCTGATATGGAGGTTCGTGCTTTAGGGGTAGTGCGTGACGTTGATTTTGAAGAGTGGCGCGTTTACGTCAACTGGTTAACTGATGCTCAGTTTGCTAGGAAAGTACCCTTGCATGGCTGTACGGCCTCAATTCACGGGCCTTTCGACTCTAACGATGCATGGGTTCAGAATGTGTTTTGCATATAAAGCGCTAACAAGGCCAGGCACGGCGACGTCTACTACATTGCGGCTGCACCTCCATTCCGTAGCCGCGCATGCTGGCTGGCGTTAACTCATAGAAATTTTAATCTGAAACTGACGAGTTAGAGTTGAGGCTTTAACTCGGAAATGTCCAAAAGAGAGTTAAGTTGATAATGATGCTTCATTTCTCCTTTACTTACAGGAAGACTGAAAGGAAAGACGCTGCATAACGCAAATTCTTTCAATAAGGGATTCCCCGCCAGTCAGATCCTGTATCCGAAGCATCAGGAATGGGAACACTCACACCTTCCTGGTCATCAAGGTCTGCCGATTCCAGAAAACTGTCATCTTGTGAATCAGCGTCACTGGAACTCCTGCTCGCAAAGATACTGATCAGAATAGTTAATGGGATTAAGGACAAAATAAGCCCCCCGCCTCCCGCAACTTTGTATGCAACGAACAAAGTTGCCAGCACTATGC
>NZ_WXWP01000134.1:0-26200 GCF_009904765.1 Vibrio sp. V39_P1S14PM300 | reverse complement strand
AAGTAGAATAGATGGACAAAATTGCCCAAAAAACTGACAAAACACTCAATATTAATTTGTAAGTAGTTTTAAATTCTTACATGTTGGTCTTAATTGACCTTTTTGTGAATTTTTATGCTCTCATAAATGAGTGTGTAAGCAGAACAAACAAAAGGCCAACGTGATACGTTGGCCTCGAATTTATACTTGTGGCGGATGAATTCGCCAGTTTAACCGGTGTTACGCATACCAGCGGCAATCCCGGCAATGGTGACCATCAGCGCATCTTCCAGCTCTGGTGACGCGGTTTCTGTCTGTCTTGTCCGGTACAGCAGCTCTGCCTGGAGCATGTTGAGTGGCTCAACGTAGATATTTCTCAGACGAATGGATTCCAGACCCCAAGGATCGCTTTGCATCAGGTTTTCGTTGTTCTCAACATTGAGCACTGCTTTGATGTCTTTTTGCAATTGCGCGCGCAATCGGTCTCCGAGTGGCAGCAGCGCCGGATCGGCCAGTCGTTGGTCGTAGTAACGGGAGATCTCGGCGTTACACTTCGAGTAGACCATTTCCAGCATACCTAAACGGGTTGAGAAGAACGGCCACTCACGACACATTTCTTCCAGCAGTGCCTGATGGCCCTGGTCGATTGAATACTGAATTGCTTCGCCGGCACCGAGCCACGCAGGCAGAACCAGGCGGTTCTGGCTCCAGGAGAAAATCCAGGGAATCGCACGCAGGCTTTCCACTCCACCCTTCGGGTTGCGCTTCGCAGGGCGTGAACCCAGCGGCAGTTTGCCCAACTCCAGTTCTGGAGTCGCCTGACGGAAGTAGGGGACAAAGTCCGCTTCACCACGTACCACACCGCGATAGGCTTCACAGCTGACTTGCGACAATACTTCCATCAGATCGCGCCACTCTTGCTTTGGCTCTGGCGGTGGCAGCAGGTTGGCTTCCAGTATGGCGCTCGCGTACAGATTAAAACTGTTGACCGCGACATCCGGAAGACCCAGTTTAAAGCGAATCATCTCGCCCTGCTCGGTAACGCGCAGGCCGCCTTTGAGGCTTTTCGGAGGCTGAGACAGCAGGGCCGCATGCGCCGGTGCGCCGCCACGGCCGACCGTTCCTCCCCGGCCGTGGAACAGCGTCAGTTCCACGCCTTCGGCTTCGGCCACTTTGACCAGGGATTCCATCGCGTGGTACTGAGCCCAGCCTGCCGCCATTACACCGGCGTCTTTGGCTGAATCGGAGTAACCGATCATCACCATTTGGTGGTTTTGAATAAAGCCGCGATACAGATCGATGCCCATCAACTGTTGAATCACCGCTTCAGCGTTGTTCAGATCGTCCAGCGTCTCAAACAGTGGGCAGACATCCATGCGGTATGGGCAGCCAGCTTCTTGCAGCAGCAGGTGTACGGCCAGAACATCAGACGCCGTGCGCGCCATGGAAATTACATAGGCACCAAAGGCTTCTCGGGGCTGAACGGCGATGATTTTACAGGTATCGAGCACTTCTTTTACCGGCTCAGATGGCTGCCAGTCGAGTGGTAGCAACGGGCGCTTCGAGGCCAGTTCATTGGTCAGGAAGGCAATTTTATCTTGCTCGCTCCATTGATCGTAGTCGCCGATACCCAGGTAACGGGTTAGCTCTGACAGTACCTCAGAATGACGGGTGCTTTCCTGGCGGATATCGAGGCGAACCAGATGGACGCCAAACGCTTTCACCCGGCGCAGCGTGTCCAGTAGTGAGCCATCGGCAATCACGCCCATCCCGCATTCGTGCAGAGACTGGTAACAGGCGTAAAGTGGTTCCCACAGCTGTTCCACTTTTTGCAGCGGGGCTTTCACCGCCAGTTTTTGGCCATGGATTTTGGCGTCGAGGATCTCTTTGGTTTCGTTCAGCAGGCTACGCAGCTGTTTCAAAATGGCACGGTAAGGTTCGTGCTCGTCGTCACCCGCCAGCGCGCGTACGGCGTCGTTGCTCTTGGTCATCGACAGTTCGCTGATCAGCTCATTGATGTCAGCCAGGTAGAGATCGGCGGCTTTCCAGCGCGACAGCAGCAGCACTTCGCGGGTAATGGTGTGGGTGACAAACGGGTTACCGTCACGGTCGCCGCCCATCCAGGATGAGAAATGCACCGGACGTGCATCAATCGGCAGTCCTTCACCGATGTAGTGGCTCAGGCGTTCATCCAGCTCGCGCAAAAAGTCCGGCACGGCGTCCCACAACGAGTTTTCGACCACCGCAAAGCCCCATTTGGCTTCGTCCAGTGGGGTTGGGCGCTGTTTACGGATCTCATCCGAGTGCCAGCTTTGGGCAATCAATTGATCAAGGCGACGCTCTGTTTTATGCCGCTCTTTCGGAGCCAGGTCGCTCAGCTCAAGCTTGGAGAGGCATTCGTTAATCTTGACCAGCTTATTGATCATGGTCCGACGGGTAATTTCGGTTGGGTGCGCGGTCAGGACCAGCTCGATGTTCAGATCCCGAATGGCCTGCGCAGTGTCCAGCTTACTGATGTCATTTTGGGTCAGTTTGCTGAACAGGGCATTGATGGCGTCCGGTTCACACACGTGTTCTTCACAATGACGTGAAATGGTGTGGTATTGCTCGGCGATGTTGGTCAGATTCAGAAATTGGTTAAAGGCGCGTGCAACCGGTGTTAGCTGCTCATTCGGCAGACTTTTTATCTCTTCGATCAGGCGCTCTCGGTCTTCCTGACTGCCTGAGCGGGCAGACTTGGAAAGTTTACGAATCGTTTCTACTTTCTCTAAAATAACGTCGCCTTCAGCGTCGCGAATGGTGTTACCAAGCAGATGGCCCAGCATACTTACGTTACTTTTGAGCGCAGCGTATTTTTCGTTCATTGTCTTCCTGCCTTGAAAAAAAATTACATCCAATGTTCCTTATTAGACACCCAATCTAGCTAAAAATATTGCTCGGAGTCAAATAAAGCCGCTTAAGTTTGCAATTATTACGCGTATCCGTCGCGATGTATTCAATTCGTCATTTTGTCGGAATATGTTGAAAGTTAATTACAAAAAAGTCTGCCAGACGACAACCGCACATACTGATCTGAGGTACGCGTTGTCTGGCCGATCAGAAGCAGTATTGGTACATCGCCTTCGACAGAATATTGATCGTCGGATCGATAAATTCGAACGCGAGAAACTCATCCGGCTGATGGGCCTGATCAATTGAGCCCGGACCGAGGACCAGTGTCGGACACAACTGCTGCAGGAAGGGGGCTTCGGTACAGTAGTTGACCGTTTGTGAAGCGGTATTGCAAATGCCTTCCATGCTGCTGATAAACGGATGGTCGTGCTCGCATTCGTAGCCGGGAATAGGCTCGTGCAGTGGTGTAATAGCAATCCGGCCCGGCCATTTAGTTTCAATCTCTTTCAGCGCGTCACGCAACATATTGTTCAGGCCGTCCAGGCTAATGCCCGGTAAGGGGCGCACGTCGTAGTGCAGTTCACAGCAACCACAGATACGGTTAGCGCTGTCACCGCCGTGAATATGACCGAGATTGAGGGTCGGGCTTGGAATCGCAAATCCCGGATGGTGGTACTCTTTGATCAGACGATCGCGCAGTTGCATCATGGCAAACAGCACTTCATGCATGATCTCAATCGCGTTGACGCCCAGCGCCGGATCGGAGGAGTGGCCGGATTTCCCGGTGACTCGGATCGCATTGGCAACGTGACCTTTGTGGCCCCGGATCGGCACCAGACTGGTGGGTTCACCGATGATGCAATAGTCCGGCTTGACTGGCGCATCGGCGGTAAAGTGGCGTGCGCCCAGCATCGTGGTCTCTTCATCGCAGGTGGCGAGGATATAGAGGGGCTTGCTTTGCTTACTCCAGTCGACCTTTTTGACGGCCTCTACAATAAATGCAAAAAAGCCTTTCATGTCGGCTGTCCCGAGCCCGTAAAACCGGTTGTTGTCTTCGGTCAGTGCGTGTGGATCGTAGTTCCAGCGCCCCTGATCGAAGGGGACGGTGTCAGAGTGACCAGCCAGCAGCAATCCGCCTTCCCCCTGACCCTTTTTCGCCAACAGGTTCATTTTACCCGGTTCCACTTCGGTCACCTGCACCTCAAAGCCGAGATCTTTTAACCAGGTGGCAAGCTTTTCAATCACTTTGCTGTTGCCTTCGTCCCAACTCGGGTCGGTAGAACTGATGGAAGAGGTCGAAATCAGGCCACGGTAGACCTCAATAAAACTCGGTAATTGCATATTATCTTCGCTTCTACGGTTGACAGAAATACATTAAATCGGTAAAACACATATTAAATCATATCGAGTGAATAAAAAATCATTATAAGCTCTTTTTGTTAGATTAATAATCACTTTTAAAGTGTGCTTTTTACCTTGAATCGGGATGTCTGAGATGCTTAAAACCACAATCATTGGCGCCAGCGGTTACACCGGGGCCGAGTTGGCCCTCATGGTGGAAAAACACCCTCAACTCACGCTA
The DNA here is from genome assembly GCF_009904765.1 of Vibrio sp. V39_P1S14PM300. Taxonomy (NCBI): domain Bacteria; kingdom Pseudomonadati; phylum Pseudomonadota; class Gammaproteobacteria; order Vibrionales; family Vibrionaceae; genus Vibrio; species Vibrio sp. V39_P1S14PM300. The sequence continues at coordinate 21,747 of NZ_WXWP01000134.1, read as the reverse complement.
GCAGGTTTATACGTGTCTGCAAATAGCCTGGATGCCGGAAAGTGTATTTCTCAGTTGCACGGCAAACTCTCCGGTGTGGTGCAGCAGGTGGTGCAGCCTCTGGTGGACGTGGCACAGGTCGCCAAAGAGGCGGATGTGGTGTTTTTGGCAACGGCGCATGAGGTCAGCCATGACATCGCCCCAATACTGCTGGATCACGGTTGCCAAGTGTTTGATTTATCCGGTGCCTTCCGGGTGAAAAATGATGCGTTTTACACCGATTTTTATGGCTTTACACATCAGCACGCCGAGTGGCTGGATAACGCGGCATATGGTCTGGCGGAATGGAATGGCGAGGCTATTAAACAGGCTCAGTTGATTGCCGTGGCAGGATGCTACCCGACCGCTTCTCAACTGGCGATCAAGCCTTTGGTTTGCGCCGGTTTGCTGGATGTCGGCCAATGGCCTGTGATCAACGCCACCAGTGGTGTCTCCGGTGCCGGGCGTAAAGCCTCGATGACCAACAGCTTCTGTGAAGTGAGCTTGCAGCCATACGGCGTGTTTACGCACCGTCATCAGCCGGAAATTGCCCATCATCTGGGGTGCGACGTGATATTCACGCCTCATCTGGGCAACTTTAAGCGCGGCATTCTGGCGACGATTACCATGAAGTTGCAACCGGGTGTGACCGCAGACGCAATCGAACAGGCTTTTCATCAGGCCTATCAGGATAAGCCGGCGGTTCGAATCAAAACCACCATCCCCCGGATTCAGGACGTTGAATTTACCCCTTTCTGCGATATCAGCTGGAAGGTTCAGGGCGAGCACATCATTGTCATCGCGGCGATCGATAACTTGCTCAAAGGCGCATCGAGTCAAGCGATGCAGTGTTTAAACATTCACTACGGTTTTTCTGAGTTAACTGCGCTGCTGTAAGCAGGCTGAAGGAAACGTTATGACGGATAACAACATGACACCATTGGTGATCAAATTAGGCGGTGCGGCATTGTCTTGCACTGAAACGCTCAGCCAGGTTTTTGGCGCGATTGCTGACTACCAGAATCAGGCTCAGCGACGAATTGTGATCGTCCACGGTGGGGGTTATCTGGTGGACGATCTGATGAGCAAGCTTCAGCTCAAAACCGAGAAAAAACACGGTTTGCGGGTGACCCCGTACGATCAGATTCCATTGATTGCCGGCGCTTTGGCGGGCACGGCGAACAAGATGCTACAAGGTCAGGCGATCAAAGATGGCTTGAATGCGGTGGGTCTGAGTCTGGCGGATGGCGGTTTGTGCGTGGTGGAAGAGCTGGACGCGGAGCTTGGCGCGGTTGGCAAAGCGTTGCCCGGCAACTCAGCGGTGTTGCAAGCGATCCTTGCGACCGGTGCACTGCCGATCATCAGTTCCATTGGCCTGACGACGGACGGTCAGATGATGAACGTCAATGCTGATCAGGCGGCCGTCGCTGTTGCGGGGGCGATGGATGCGGAGCTGGTGTTGCTGTCGGACGTCAGCGGTGTGCTGGATGGCAAAGGCCATTTGATTAAGCGACTGGATGAAGTTCAGGCCAATAAGCTGATCGAGGGGCAGGTCATCACCGACGGCATGATCGTCAAAGTCCAAGCGGCGTTACAGGCGGCAGCGGACCTGGGTCGGCCGATAGAAGTGGCCACCTGGCGTTACCCTGAAAAACTGACGCAGCTGTTTGGCGGCACAAGTATTGGGACTCAGTTTTTGCCGCAGTAACCGCGCAAAAACACCCAGACAATTGAAAGAGCAAAGAATGGAAGTATTCCTGAGCACTGACCGCCAGGCGCAGGCTGGGGAAATTAGGAGAGAGAAAATGAGCAAAGTTGAAGTGAATAAAGTTGTTGTCGCATATTCTGGCGGTCTGGATACCTCAGTGATCATCCCGTGGCTGAAAGAGAATTACGATTGTGAAGTGGTCGCGTTTGTGGCTGATGTTGGTCAGGGTGAAGATGAGCTGGTCGGGATTGAAGAGAAAGCCAAGGCATCGGGTGCGTCCGAATGCTACGTGGTTGACCTGAAAGAAGAAATGGTGGCCGAGTACATCTATCCGACGCTGAAAACCGGTGCTTATTATGAAGGGAAATATCTGCTTGGCACGTCAATGGCACGGCCGATCATCGCCAAAGCACAGGTAGAGATTGCACGTCAGGTAGGGGCCGATGCACTGTGTCACGGCTGTACCGGTAAAGGTAATGACCAGGTACGTTTTGAAGGTGCATTTGCGGCACTGGCGCCGGATCTGCATGTGATCGCTCCATGGCGTGAATGGGATCTGGTCAGCCGTGAAGAGTGTCTGGATTACCTGGCTGAGCGTAACATTCCGTGCAGCGCATCACTAACCAAGATTTACTCACGTGACGCAAACGCTTGGCACATCTCAACCGAAGGCGGTGTACTGGAAGATACCTGGAATGCACCGAACGAAGACTGTTGGGTCTGGACCGTGGATCCGGAGCAGGCGCCAAACGAAGCAGAGTATGTCACGCTGAAAGTCGCTAAGGGCGAAGTGGTCTGTGTCGATGGTGAACAGATGACGCCGTACAACGCACTGGTATACCTGAATGAAAAAGGTGCCAAACATGGCGTCGGCCGTATCGACATCGTTGAGAACCGTTTGGTCGGTATGAAATCCCGTGGCTGCTACGAAACTCCGGGAGGCGCCATCATGATGGAAGCGCTGCGCGCTGTAGAGCAACTGGTGCTGGATAAAAGTGCGTTTGAGTTTCGTGAAGAGCTGGGCCTGAAAGCGTCGCATCTGGTGTATGATGGTCGCTGGTTCACACCACTGTGCAAATCTATTCTGGCCGCGTCTGAAGAACTGGCACAGGACGTCAACGGTGAAGTTGTCGTGAAACTGTACAAAGGTCAGGCAACGGTTACGCAGAAGCGTTCCGACAACAGTTTGTATTCCGAAGAGTTCGCCACCTTTGGTGATGACGACGTGTACGATCACAGCCATGCTGGCGGCTTCATCCGCCTGTACTCGCTGTCGAGCCGCATCCGGGCGCTCAATGAAGCCAAAAAGCGTCAGTAACGGTTGTCGTATCGTCAGGCGATAAAATAAATACTCATCTGATGGTGGAACAACAAAGCCCGCTTGTTTATGCAAGCGGGCTTTATTTTTACAGAGATAGGCTCGTTGTAGTGATAAGTTTACGTCGTGAATAAGTATGTTTTAAAAGTGAATTTTTACTTTATTTTTTGTTCAACATACCGTAACGTTGACGAACACAAAAAATAACCTGATTGCGAGTCAGGTACCATCGTAGCACAGCAGTGAATAGTGAGCATTAGGAGAGACGCAATGGCATTATGGGGCGGAAGATTTACCCAAGCGGCAGACACACGGTTCAAAGAATTCAACGATTCACTTCGCTTTGACTACCGATTGGCTGAGCAGGACATTGTCGGCTCGATTGCCTGGTCAAAAGCACTGCTGTCAGTCGAGGTACTGACGGATGAAGAGCAGCAGAAGCTAGAGTTGGCGCTCAATGAGCTTAAGCTCGAGGTGATGGAAGACCCACACCAGATCCTGCGCTCCGATGCCGAAGACATTCACTCATGGGTGGAGCAACAGTTGATTGGCAAAGTCGGAGATCTGGGCAAAAAGCTGCATACCGGCCGGTCACGGAACGATCAGGTGGCGACCGATCTGAAACTCTGGTGTCGTCAACAAGGGCACCAACTGCTGATGGCGCTCGATCGGCTCCAGGTCAAAATGGTTGAGGTTGCCAGTCAGCATCAGAACACCGTGTTACCGGGTTATACTCATTTACAACGGGCACAGCCGGTGACCTTTGCTCACTGGTGTCTGGCCTACGTGGAGATGTTTGAGCGGGACTATTCACGTCTTGCTGACGCGCTCAAGCGGCTCGACACGTGCCCGCTCGGTTCGGGTGCGCTGGCCGGAACCGCTTATGCGATTGATCGGGAAAAACTGGCGCACAATCTGGGTTTTCAGCGTGCTACCCGTAACTCACTCGATTCGGTATCGGATCGCGATCACGTCATGGAACTGATGTCGGTGGCGTCGGTGTCGATGCTCCACCTGTCGCGTCTGGCGGAAGATATGATCTTCTATAATTCGGGGGAGTCCGGTTTTATTGAACTGGCGGATACCGTGACATCAGGCTCGTCGTTGATGCCTCAGAAAAAGAACCCGGATGCTCTGGAGTTGATTCGGGGGAAAACCGGTCGGGTTTACGGCGCTCTGGCGGCCATGATGATGACCGTTAAAGCCTTGCCGTTGGCGTACAACAAAGACATGCAGGAAGACAAAGAAGGCCTGTTTGATGCGCTTGACACCTGGAACGATTGCATGGAAATGGCGGCGTTGTGCTTTGATGGCATTAAAGTGAATGCTGAGCGGACGCTGGAGGCGGCGAAACAGGGGTACGCCAATGCCACTGAACTGGCCGATTATTTAGTGGCCAAGGGGATTCCGTTCCGGGAAGCGCACCACATCGTTGGTGTGGCGGTGGTCGGAGCAATAGAGAAAGGCTGCGCACTGGAAGAGTTGTCACTGCCAGAGCTGAAAGCGTTCTCGGAGGTGATTGAAGCGGATGTGTATGCGATTCTGACCATCGAATCCTGCCTGGAGAAGCGTTGCGCGCTCGGTGGTGTGTCACCCAAGCAGGTCGCTTATGCGGTGAATGAGGCGGAGAAGCGTCTGGATAAACGCGATGCGTCTGCGGTCAAAGTGCGCTCGGCGAGGCTGACGGATATTGAAGCGCTCGAAGGTATGGTGGCTTACTGGGCGAACCTTGGCGAGAACCTGCCGCGCTCGCGCAGTGAGTTGGTGCGCGACATCGGCTCATTTGCTGTCGCCGAACATCACGGGGAAGTCACCGGGTGTGCTTCGCTGTACGTTTATGATTCAGGACTGGCCGAAATCCGTTCACTCGGGATTGAAGCTGGTTGGCAAGGCCAGGGACAGGGCACGGCGATTGTGCAGCACTTGGTGGAGAAAGCGCGTCAGATGGCGATCAAAAAAGTGTTTGTCCTGACCCGTACGCCGGAGTTTTTTATGAAGCAGGCCTTTTTACCGACCTCGAAATCCTTGCTGCCGGAGAAAGTCCTCAAAGACTGTGACCAGTGCCCGCGTCAGCATGCCTGTGATGAAGTGGCGTTGGAGATCAATCTCGTTGAACAAGTTATTACTCGCGTGAATGTTGCTTAACTGATTGATTGTTATCGATGTTTAAGTTTTCTCAGAAAAAAGATCAAAAAAGATCGAATTTTTGGGAACCAATAAGAAAAGGCAGAGTCTATTAAAGTACCACTGCTTTTTCTTAGAAGAATCTAAGAGGGCCCCGAGACTACAGTTTGGTTTTGGGGCTTTTTTGTATCTGGCAGATGGCTCTGACTATTCGGCTGACTGGCGAGTAATGTGCGCTATTTTCTTTGCCGTTTGCGCCAGGGCAGGATCACAAAGCGCATCCACAGATGCAAAAACAGCAACCCGTTAAACGCAAAGCCGGCAATGATCAAACTGATCGACTCAATACTGGCCGGATCGTGACGAAATCCCAGCCACCAGATAATCCAGCACAACACAGATAAGACCGTCAGCTGATCCATGCAGCGCTGACAACGGCCGATTTTCTTCCAGAACCAGTTTTCCTGGCAGTCATGACATCCCATGCCTTCCTCCGCACTCTACCTTGACAGTATATCGCGAAGTCATGAGGTGATCGTCTGGCTTTTTTTAGGGTTGTATTGTCGGGCAAAACAGAGAAACGCCTCTTCGTGCCACAGCAGTGAAGAGGCGTTGGGGGGTGTCCAGGAGTGCGCGATGCGTCAGCCGAATAAGGTTCAGCCCAGGTAGCTTTCCAGCTCTTCGCTGCCACCGATGTGTTTTCCGCCGATAAAGACTTGGGGTACAGTTGAGCGGCCGGAGATGGCACGCAGGCTGACGGTTGTGGCATCTTTGCCCAAGATCACTTCTTCGTATTGCAAACCGTGGTCAATCAGGTTTTGTTTGGCCTTGACGCAGAATGGACAGCCTGGTTTGCTGAATACGGTGATCGACTCCTGCACTTTGTACTCGGGCGCCACATAAGCCAGCATAGTATCTGCGTCAGACACTTTGAACGGGTCGCCCGGTTCATTCGGTTCGATAAACATTTTGGCCACAATGCCGTTTTTGACCAGCATGCTGTAGCGCCAAGAGCGCGGACCAAATCCGAGCTCATTTTTGTTCACCAGCATGCCCATTCCCTGAGTAAACTCACCGTTACCGTCAGGAATGAACGTAATGTTGTCCGCTTCCTGATCGTTTTTCCATGCGTTCATCACAAAAGCATCGTTCACCGATACACATAAGATGGCGTCGACCCCATGTTCTTTAAACACCGGAAACAGCTCGTTGTATCGTGGCAAATGGCTGGATGAGCAGGTCGGCGTGAAGGCACCCGGCAGACTGAAAACGATCACGGTTCGGTTGTTAAACAGCTCGTCGCTGGTGACATTGACCCAGCTATCGCCCTGACGGGTAGGGAAAGTCACTTGTGGTACAGCCTGGCCTTCTTTCGATGCAAACATACGGTTTCCTTCTGATTCTTAGAGTTCGGTCAATGCGACGCGGTAAGTGGTGCGCTGCATGCAATAACGTTATTATCGAAAAAACCTTTTGATAGCTCTAATCGTTTGATGCTATGGTTTTGATAGTTCCTTTCTATTAAATGGGGAGATCAAAACAGCGATGAACATTCGTGATTTTGAATATTTGGTTGCCTTGGCAGAACATAAGCATTTCCGCAAAGCGGCCGAGGCCTGTTTCGTCAGTCAGCCGACACTGAGCGGGCAAATTCGCAAGCTGGAAGATGAGCTAGGTACGGTGCTGCTCGAGCGCAGTAGCCGCCGGGTACTGTTCACCGAGTCGGGCTTGCAACTGGTGGAGCAGGCCAAGCGGGTACTGAACGAAGTCAAAAACTTTCGTGACATGGCCAGCGGTCAAAGTGGCGCCATGAGCGGACCGATGCACATTGGCTTCATTCCCACCGTGGGGCCGTACATATTGCCGCGTATTGTCCCGTTCCTTAAAGACCAGTTCCCTGAGCTGGAGCTTTACCTACATGAAGCCCAGACCCAGCAACTGGTGCGCGAACTGGAAGATGGCAAGCTCGATTGCCTGGTGCTGGCGTCAGTCGCGGAGACGTCAGCGTTTAAAGAGATTGAAGTGTATAACGAACCTCTGAGTGTTGCGGTGCCGTGCGATCATGAATGGGCCAAGCTGGATGAAGTGGACATGCATGAGCTGAGTGGTAAAACCGTACTGGCTCTGGGGGACGGCCACTGTCTGCGCGATCAGGCACTCGGTTTCTGTTTTGCGGCCGGCGCCAAAGACGATGAGCGTTTTAAGGCCACCAGCCTGGAAACGCTGCGCAATATGGTCGCGGCTGGCGCGGGTATTACTCTCTTGCCAGAGCTGTCACTGCCAAGCGAAAAGCAAAAAGATGGGGTGTGTTACCTCAAAGCGGTCAACCCGGAACCGTCTCGCAGTATTGTACTGGTTTATCGCCCAGGCTCGCCGTTAAGACAGCGTTTTGAACAGCTGGCTGCAGCCATCAAAGCGCGTCTCACCGAGCATCACGCTTCGCAAGCGGCCTGAACTGAATCGGTCATCGGTATAAAAAAGGCTGAAGGTTTCCCTTCAGCCTTTTGCGTTTTAGCCCGGATCAGAACAGGCCTTCGTCGTCTTCACTGTTGCTGTAGATGCTGTCGCTGAAGCTGTCGCTGATGTACTCTTTCGGCTCGGTGCCGTTTTCGAAATACTCAAACATTGAACTGCCATCAGTCTTATTGGTCAGCATACCGCTGTCGCGATCAATGCGTACCCGAACGATATTGGCCGGGATCGCTTTGTCTTGCTGTGGTACGCCGTTAAGCGCGGTGCGCATGAACTCAATCCAGGCTGGCTGGGCGGTTTTCGCCCCGGCTTCGGCGCCGGAAATTTGTCCTTTGCCTAAGTTGCGGTTCGGTGTGGTGCGTCCCAGGTTGCGGTTGTGATCGTCAAAGCCGACCCAGGCAATGGCAACGATCCCCGGCGCGTAACCGTTGTACCAGGCGTCTTTGGAATCGTTGGTGGTACCGGTTTTACCGCCGATATCGCGACGTTCCAGTTTCTGAGCCCGCCAGCCGGTGCCATTCCAACCCGTGCCGTCGCGCCAGCTGCCACCACCCCAAATGTTGCTGTACATCATTTCTCGTACCAGGAAGGCCGTCTGAGAGGAGATCACCTGAGGTGCATATGATGGAGTCTCGCTGCTTTCGGTGGTCTCAGTGATGTCGTGCTCAGCAAACTCATTGGCTGCGGTCGGTTGTGGCTCTTGAGGACAGTCCTGACGACAGATGGTTTTCGGCGTAGCCTTGAACAGCTCATCACCAAACGGCCCTTCGGCACGCTTGATGACAAAAGGTTCGATATAGTAACCGCCATTGGCGAAGACTGAGTAACCCTGCGCCAGTTTCATTGGTGTTAGGCTGCCAGCCCCCAGAGCGATGGTCTCAGAGTGTGGCACCTGGTTGATGTCAAAGCCAAAGCGGGGCAGGTAATTCCGGGTTTCATCCAGTCCGACGGCGCGCAGTACACGCACAGCCATGACGTTTTTCGACTGAGCCAGACCAACGCGAAGGCGGGTAGGGCCGACGTAGGTTGGTGGTGAGTTCTTCGGACGCCACGCGGTGCCCTGACTCTTGTCCCATTTGTTGATTGGCGCATCATTGATCAGCGTCGCGAGGGTCATGCCATGGTCGAGCGCGGCGGAGTAAATGAACGGCTTGATACCGGATCCCACCTGACGCACTGACATGGTCACACGGTTAAACTTATTGTGTACGTAGTTAAATCCGCCCACCATTGCCAGCACAGCGCCGTTGTCCGGATTAACGGCGACAAATGCAGTTTGAGCACTTGGTACCTGGCTTAAACGCCATACCTGACGAGCGGGCTCCCCCTCTTTTTCTGCTGCCTGACTGACCTGGCGTACCCAGATCTGTTCGCCGACGTTCAGTATATCGCTGGCATTATTCGGGGCTGAGCCCTGACGATTGTCATTGATGAACTTTCTTGCCCAGTCGATCTCATCCCATTGCAGAGTCTGCGCTCCGCGGTTTTTGACTTCGACGGTGGCACTCTTACCGTCAACGTTAGTCACCACTGCCGGGATCAGTTGGCCATACGTCGGTACGTTGTCCAGCTCGGCGTCGATCTGTTTGACTGTCCAGGCTGTTTCGCCGTCTTTCCAAAGCACTTTTTCAGCGCCGCGGTAACCATGACGTTCATCGTACCCCAGCAGGTTGTCGATCGCGGCACGGTTGGCCGCTTCCTGCAGCTTAGAATCGATGGTCGTAAAGATCTTCATGCCCGAGGTGTAGGCGTCTTCGCCGTACTGTGCAATCGCCCAGGCCCGGGCCATCTCTGCGGCATACGGTGCATGCAATTGAATCTGCGCGCCATGGTAGCTGGCCACAACGGGCTCAGAATGCGCCTGATCGTATTCCTGTTGCGTGATGTATTTTTCATCCAGCATACGCATCAGTACGACATTGCGGCGCGAGGTCGCCCGCTCGATCGAATACAGCGGGTTCATGGTCGACGGCGCTTTCGGCATACCGGCCAGAACGGCAATTTCGTTCAGGCTCAGATCTTTGAGGTCTTTCCCAAAGTAGACCCGCGCTGCGGCACCGAATCCGTAAGAGCGGTAACCGAGGAAAATCTTATTGACGTACAGCTCTATGATTTCCTGCTTGCTCAGCAACTGTTCAATGTGCACGGCGATAAAGATCTCTTTGACTTTACGCATGATGCTTTTTTCGTTGGTGAGGAAGAAGTTACGAGCCAATTGTTGGGTGATGGTACTCGCCCCTTGTTTAGCATGGCCGGACAGGGCGACCACGAACGCGGCACGGGCAATACCAATCGGATCCACACCCGGGTGCTCATAGAAACGGCTGTCTTCGGTCGCAATCAGCGCTTCGATCAGATGCTGCGGAATTTCGTCGTAGGTGACCGGAATTCGACGTTTTTCACCAAACTGTGAAATCAGCTTCCCGTCTTCGCTGAAGACTTGCATCGGAGTCTCGAGTTTGACGTCTTTGAGCGTCGCGATGTCTGGCAATTCTGGTTTTACGTACAGGTAAAAACCAAAAATTGTACCGACTCCAAGAATCGTGCAAATCAATATAAAAATGAACAATCGCTTTATGAACTTCACCGGATAATCCCTGATTAGTTTAGGCTGCGTATATGCAAACCCTTGTACTCTAAGCTAAAAACTTAGCTCAAAAATTTCGTCGTGTTGTTAAACCACCAACTAAAGCGTTCTGAGCTAAGCATAGTCACTGGAGCTAAGCTGTATGGGTAAATCACTAGTTACTGGCATTGATATCGGTCATCACAGTCTTAAAGCTGTGGTGATCAAACCTGTGTGCGAAGCACACGTATTGGTTGGTTATCATGAGGTGGCAGTAACGAACGCCATATTCTCTGATAACCACAAGTTAAATTATCAGGAAATTGTAAAGAAACTCAAAGAACTAAGGAAGGGATTGCCTTGGTTTAATGGCAAAGTCGCGATATCTGTCCCCGACAATGTGGTAATAACCAAAACTTTACAACTAGATAGCGCCCCTGCTGCGGACGAGGAAGCCTTGGCGGTCAGTGAGGCATTTGTCCGCCAATCGGCGTTTCCGGCGCAAGCGCTGAGCCTGGATTTTGTGCCCGTTTCGTCTGTTGAGCTGCGTTATCAGGTGTATGCCACCAAACGTGAGCTGGTCGAACAGTGGATACGGGTGCTCAAACGGGCCGGTTTGCGTCCGTTGTATATGACGACGGATGCGCAGGCTCTGTTGCAACTCTGGCAGCAGACTCCTGCGCTGAGCGAGCGCAACGCGTTGCTGGTGGATGTTGGTTTAACGCGTACGTTGATAGGGCGTAATTTTGTCACTCAGCCGGCATTTTACAAGACGCTGGAGCATCGCCCGGCCGGAGACACTCCGCGGTTGGACCCGGAGCTACTGATCAGTCAGCTTCGGCGTGATATTCAAATGTGCCGCTCGGTTCACGGTGAGGAGAGTGTGCAGTGCCTTGTGCTGACTGGCGGGGGCGCGCAGAGTATGGCTCCGCGTTTGTCTGCCGCGTTGGCACTGACTTGTCAGCTTGAGGTGCCCTGGCCGTTACTGGAACAAATTCCACAAGGTGGCGCTTCTTTTGCGGGCGCGCTTGGTATTGCGCTGCGCGCATTACACTGGCAGGAGTCGCGCTATGGTGCATGACATCAATCTGTTCCCCTGGCGAGAGTTCGAGCAGGCCCGCTACCGGCGCCGCTTTTATCTCATGGCGCTAGTGATGGCGCTGTTAAGCGGCATTGCCTTACGTTTGGGGGGCGCTTACCTCGAAACCCAACGGCAGCATCAGCAACGTCGGATGACCCTGTTGCATCAGCAGCAGGAAGTGCTGGCCCGTCACCACCATCAATGGCTTGATACCCGTGAGAAATTCAACGCGCTGGCTCAGCGTCAGGCGATCCTGACCGCCATACAGACGAAGCGTAACCGGACCACAAATCTGCTCAATGCGTTACCCGGGTGGATCCCGGACGGCGTGTATCTGGATACGTTGACGCTCAATGGCCAGCGGGTGCGCCTGAGCGGGGTCGGTGATAACACCGCGACGTTGACTCGTCTGCTGGCCAATCTTGAGCAAGCCAGGCAAGTGAGTGGCATCAATATGCACTCAGTGATCCAGGGAGTCGCACGTTTTGAACGGCCTTTCGCGCAATTTGAGTTGTCTTTTTCTTTGCTCGAAGAGGCGCCTTTGGTGAATGAGAATGACTGAGTGGCGAGCACTGGAACTGACGGATATGGCGGAGTGGCCGCGTATCGCGCAGGGTGGGGCGTTGGTCGCCGGGCTCTTGTTGATGCAACTGCTTGGTTATCAATTTTACTTATCTCCCAAGCTAACGACGCTGCATCAACTGCGTCAGCAGGAGAGCGAGCTCAGTGAGTACCTTGAACGGACGGCGTTGCAGGTGGCGCCGCTTCCGGCTCAGCAACGGCAATTGCGTCAAGCCCAGCAAGCGTTTGACGCGCAGTTGCGCGCGTTACCTGCCGAGCAGGAGCTGGCCAGTTTGCTGGCGGCGGTGAATCAGGCGGGTGTGCAGCACCAACTGACGATCAGCCGCATCGATTGGGGCGCGCGTCAGCGACAGGGCGATCTGTATCGCCTGCCGCTGAATCTGGAATGGAAGGGTGAGTATCACGATATCGGCCGCTTTGTGGCCGCCATTGCGGCGTTGCCAAGATTGATCCATTTCGATGAATTGCGCTGGCAAAGGGTCACGCCGGACAGTGAGCAACTGCAGGTGCGGGCGCGCGCCGTTACTTATCAGTATCAACCTGAGGGAAAGCCGAATGACTAACGTCATGTGTGTGCTGCTGTGGGTCACATTGCTGTGTGGGTGCCGTGCGAATCAGCAGGCGTTGCCGAACTGGACAGTGCCCGCAGACTCTGCTGCCTCCATCGCCCCTGACGTGTTGGATAGTGGCGTTCCAACGGCGGCCTATCGCCAATCAGCGGCGCGCTCGCCGTTCGCTCTGCCGCAGGATGTGGTGGTGCCAACAACCGATAAGCCCGCCGCCCGTTGTGGTGTGGCGCCGCCCGCGAGCAGTGTGCCTGTGCGACTGGCTGGTGTGGCACTCGCATCGCTGCGCTTAACCGGCACCATGGGCAAAGGGAGAGCCATCCGGGCGTTGGTTGCAACGCCACAAGGCCGGGTTGAATCTGTATCGCCGGGAGAGTGGCTGGGCGCTGCGGCCGGTCAGGTGCTGGAGGTGTCTGATCACCAACTGGTGGTAGAAGAGATTCTCCCCGACGGAGACGGATGCTGGACCCGCCACCCAGTCACGCTGACGATGCAATAAACGACGACGGAAAGGAATTATGAAACACGGATTGTTACGTCCCCACGGCTCACCGACCTTCTATTTATGGTGTGCTCTGCTGCACGCGCTGCTCAGTTTGTCAGTGATGGCCGCCCCTATGAATCAACTGCTGAGCGTCGATTTTGGCCTTGGAGAGTCGCAGCAAGCCAACATTGTGGCGGTGCTGTCGTCTGAAACAGTGGTGCTGGATGTCCGGCGAGTTGAAAGCGGGCTGCTGGTGGAGCTATTGCACACTCAGGTTGATGATGCGCAACTGGCGATCCTGGATGTGACCGATTTCGCGACACCTGTCTCACGCATAAAGATAAGCCGAACTGCCGATGGGGCGATGTTGCAACTGGCGATCGATGGGGCGTTTGAATACGACTATCGACTCGATGGCGCGCGTTTGGTGATGACGGTTGCTGCGCGTCACACGTCGCCTCAGGAAGCGCGTTTTGCTGCACGTGGCCAGCCTATGTCGATCAACTTCCAGGACATACCGGTACGCAGTGTGTTGCAGCTGATTGCCGACTACAACCAATTCAATCTGGTGGTCGCTGATTCGGTCAGCGGTAATTTGACTCTGCGTCTGGACGGGGTTCCCTGGCAGCAGATTTTAGACACCATCTTACAGGTCAAAGGCTTGGGGAAGCGGGTTGAGGGCAATGTGGTGTTGGTAGCGCCACTGGCGGAACTGGAGTCGCGGGCTCAGCATCAGCGTCAGGCGCAAAGGGCCGGGGAGCTGCAGTCGGCCATCATACCGGTTCGTTTTGCCAACGCCGCCGATGTGGCAAAGATGTTGGGGGGTGATGGTGCCTTCAGTATGTTGTCGGAGCAAGGCGCGATCTCGGTGGACCAACGGACTAATGCGTTGCTGATCCGTGAATCACCCCTGTTGTTGAGGGAGATCCGGCAGATGGTGGCGGCACTGGATGTGCCGGTCAAACAGGTGCAAATTGAAGCGCGTATTGTCAGTATCAGTGAAGGTAATCTCGATGAACTGGGGGTTCGCTGGGGCTTCAGTACCACACATGGTGACACCAGTGTCGGTGCCAGTATCGAGAGCAATTGGTTCCAGGCGGGTCTGGCAGATGTCGAGCAGTTACCGGTGGATGATTTTCTTAACGTCAATCTCGCCGCCAGTTCTCCGGGAGCGTCGTCGATCGCATTTCAGGTTGCCAAGCTCGGTTCGGATCTGCTGCTCGATCTGGAACTGTCGGCGCTGCAGCGCGAGTCCAAAGCGGAAATCATTTCCAGTCCGAGGCTGATCACCACCAACAAACAGGCGGCGTACATCGAACAGGGCACCGAGATCCCCTATCTGGAATCCACCTCCAGCGGGGCGACGTCGGTGGCGTTTAAAAAAGCGGTACTGAGTCTTAAAGTGACGCCGCAAATCACACCGGATAACCGTTTAATACTGGATTTGAATGTCACGCAGGACCGCCCCGGGGAAGTGGTCAAAACCGGGACCGGGGAAGCCGTGGCGATCAACACCCAGCGGATTGGCACTCAGGTATTGGTCAACAACGGCGAAACCGTGGTGCTGGGCGGTATTTTCCAGCACAACATCATCAACACTACTGACAAGGTGCCACTGCTGGGTGATCTGCCACTGCTCGGGGCGCTGTTCCGCCGCAGTTATGAGCAGTTAGGTAAAAGTGAGCTGCTGATTTTTGTCACTCCGCGTGTGGTGCCGGATCGGCCCAACAGCGATGAGAGAAAAATAAATTTGCATTAGGGGCACCTTATCTAGATAATTTCGGGTCTTATCACGAATTATCGGTGAGGAATAGGTGCCACAAGCATTCCTATCGCAGGCGACTGCCTGATGTCTCTTGTGGCGATGTCATTGAATTAACGTTGTAAATTACTGCTAAACATGGCTGAGAAACGCAATATTTTCCTTGTTGGCCCAATGGGCGCCGGCAAAAGCACAATAGGTAGACACCTAGCTCAACAACTGCATATGGAGTTTGTTGATTCAGATACTGTGATTGAAGAACGTACAGGTGCCGATATCGCATGGGTATTTGACGTTGAAGGTGAAGAAGGCTTCCGTAAACGTGAGGAAGCGGTGATCAATGATCTGACCGAAGAACAAGGTATTGTTCTGGCTACCGGTGGTGGCTCAATCAAGAGCAAAGAGAACCGTAACCGTCTGTCTGCCCGTGGCATCGTTGTTTATTTGGAAACAACAATCGAGAAGCAGCTTGCACGCACCAACCGCGACAAGAAGCGACCTCTACTGCAAACTGACAACCCGCGTGAAGTACTGGAGTCTCTGGCTGAAGAGCGTAACCCTCTGTACGAAGAAATCGCAGATTACACGGTCCGTACGGACGATCAAAGTGCAAAAGTGGTAGCCAACCAGATCGTAAAAATGCTAGAAGAACGTTAAGTCGTTTTATTTAGCCTTGGAGTGATTACCATGGAACGGATTACGGTCAGTTTAGATGAGCGTAGCTACCCAATCTCAATTGGTGCCGGATTATTCAATGATCCGGCCCACCTTTCTCTCTTATCAGCGCAGCAAAAAGTCGTCGTCATCAGCAATGAAACGGTCGCCCCTTTGTACGCTGACACTATTCTGAGTTTGCTCGAACAACGCGGTTGTGACGCCACGCTGCTGACGCTGCCCGATGGTGAGCAATACAAAACTCTGGATACTTTTAACCAGGTGATGAGCTTTTTGCTCGAAGGCAATGTCAGTCGTGATGTCGTCATCGTGGCCCTGGGGGGCGGTGTGATCGGCGATCTGGTCGGATTCGCTGCTGCCTGCTATCAACGCGGTGTGGATTTTATTCAGATCCCGACCACCTTACTGTCCCAGGTGGATTCGTCCGTGGGCGGCAAAACGGCCGTGAATCATCCGCTCGGTAAGAACATGATCGGCGCGTTTTATCAGCCGAAAGCCGTCATCATTGACACCGACTGCCTCAAAACCTTGCCAGCGAGAGAGTTTGCTGCCGGTATGGCTGAAGTGATCAAATACGGCATCATCTACGATGCGGATCTCTTTACCTGGCTGGAAACCAACCTGGATAAGCTGTATGCACTGGACGAGCAAGCCCTGACCTACGCTATTGCCCGTTGCTGCCAAATTAAAGCCGAAGTGGTGGCACAAGATGAAAAAGAATCGGGCATTCGCGCGCTGCTGAATCTCGGTCACACGTTTGGCCACGCCATCGAAGCGGAGCTGGGTTACGGCAACTGGCTGCACGGTGAAGCGGTGTCCTCAGGCATGGCCATGGCTGCCAAAACTGCGCAACTGCAGGGAATGATTGATGATGTCGATTTGGAGCGAATCGTGGCGTTGCTGCGTCGTGCCAACCTGCCGGTGCACACACCACCAAGCATGACATTCACGGATTTCCTCCAACACATGATGCGCGACAAGAAAGTACTCTCTGGTGAGTTGCGTCTGGTTTTGCCGACCAGTATCGGCACCGCCGACGTGGTCAAAGGGGTACCGGAAGCCGTGATCGAACAAGCGATCGACGCCTGTCGCGATTTGGTATAGCCTGAATACTTATCTTTCTAAAATCAACGGTATAGCAGATAGCTGAACGGGTAGGACGGCCGCAATGAGTTTGTCTCATGAATTACGTGTACTGGAATTGGACTCACAAACGCAAGTGCTTGAGCGGCTGCGGTTGCTGACCGAGTTTGGTTCCAATCTGGTGAATGTCTCCGGCGTCGCCGGGGCAGGTAAATCCTGGCTGGCGCAACGTTATCTGGAAGCTTGGGTCAGCGACAAAGATCAGTCATTGTTGCTGTGTCACCCGAGTCAGGATGACCATCAGCGTCGTTCTACCTTGCTGTCTCAAGTCGTGTCCGGTGGTACGTTCAATCCTCAGGACAGCCTGATTGATAGCCTCACGCGCATGCTGGATGGCGAAAGTTGCGATCTGGTCATCGTGGTCGATGACGCCCATCTGTTGAGTGAAGGTCTGATTTCTGAGCTGTGGCGATTAGTGCAACGCGCTCAGCAACAACCAGCCTGGAACATCAGCGTGGTGCTGTTCAGTCAGAGCGGCAGTCTCGATAGGTTGCTGGAACGACTCAGTGACGGGCAGGATATTCGGCCGATCGACATTGAAATTGAGTCATTCTCGCAAAATGAGGCTGATCGGTTTTTTGAACAGCTGGTGATGCGCTATGTTGAAGATGACATGGAACGCCAGGTGCGCCATGCGTATCGTAAAGTGACGCTCACGCCGGGGGAGATTATGGCACTTAGTGAACAGAAGGCTGAAAAACGCATCATTATTCGTTCCATCGTCGGCTCTCCAGTACGAATTGCGCTGCTGGTGCTGATCTTGTTGCTTCTGCTTGGCGGCGGCTACTGGTGGATGATGAGTCAGCCGGGGCCGGGTGAGCGCATTGAGCAGTTGACCGCCGGCGGCGAACAGACTGTGATACCGACACTGCCGCAGGATGGTACAGCCACTTCTGGCGATGTGAGTGAACTGCCCGCCTCCGGTGCGGACGACGATTCAGCGGCGCTGCCGCCGGATGTGATTGATACCACAGCTTCGGTCGGTGAAGCCGACAGCAAGCAGCAACGGGTGGTGATCACATCGGATGTGGTGGACGCGCTACTGGAAGGCAAAACCAGCTCAAAGGCCACGAATAAGACACCAGCGGTGGCCCAAGACACGGCCGAAGACGGCAAAGTGCAAGATAAACCCTCAGCTGACACGCCAGTCCGCCAGACTCCGGATCCAGGCACCACAGCACAACCGCCTGCGCCGGCTGCATCTCCAGCCGCAGTGCAGTTCTCATTTGCCCGTGAAGAACTGATGGCGTTTTCACCGCGCAGTTACACTTTGCAACTGGCGGCGGTCACCAGTCTGCAAGAGGTACAGCAGTTTATCGATCAGTATCAGCTGGCCGGAAAAGTGCGAGTCTACCCGACGGTACGTAGCGGTCAGGACTGGTATATTGTTACCTACCAGAACTATCCGACTATCCAACTGGCCCGTGATGCGGTGGCGACATTGCCGGACGCATTGCAACAGCTTGAGCCCTGGGCAAAATCCATTCGTCAGGTACAGCGCGAGATCGAACGTGCAAAATAGCCTGAGATTCACCTGAAAATATGTTACATTCCGCAGCCTTATTTTTGCGGTTGATAGATAGAGCAGTAGATGAAGAAGCAGCGAGCCTTCCTGAAATGGGCAGGTGGAAAATATGGTCTAGTCGAAGATATTCAGCGCCACCTCCCGGATGCTCGTAAACTGGTTGAACCGTTTGTGGGAGCGGGCTCGGTGTTTCTTAATACCAACTACGATCACTATTTGCTGGCGGACATCAATCCGGATCTGATCAATCTCTATAATTTGCTCAAAGAGCGTCCTCAAGAATACATTTCGGAAGCGCAGCGCTGGTTTACGCCTGACAACAACCGCAAAGAGGCGTACTTGTCGATCCGGGCTGAGTTCAATCAATCCGATGACGTGATGTTCCGTTCACTGGCGTTCTTGTATATGAACCGCTTTGGTTTTAACGGCTTGTGCCGTTACAACAAAAAAGGCGGCTTCAATGTCCCGTTCGGCTCGTATAAAAAACCTTACTTCCCTCAACAAGAGCTGGAGTTTTTTGCCGACAAAGCCCGCAAGGCGACGTTTGTCTGCGAAAGCTATACCGATACCTTTAAGCGCGCACGCAAAGGCAGTGTCGTGTACTGCGATCCGCCGTATGCGCCGCTGTCGACGACCGCCAATTTCACCTCTTACGCTGGCAACGGCTTTACGCTGGATGATCAGGCCGCTTTGGCGGATGTGGCAGAAAAGGCCGCCACAGAGCGTGGCATTCCAGTATTGATCTCCAATCACGATACTACGCTGACGCGCCGTTTATACCATGGCGCGCAGCTTAACGTGGTCAAAGTCAAACGTACCATCAGCCGCAATGGCGCCGGGCGCAATAAGGTCGATGAGTTACTCGCCTTGTTCAAACCCGCCGACGATAACCAGGAATAATTCACTCCGCTTCTAGGATCTCTGTGCCCGGTTGGGTAGAATTGCAGCCATCGATTGCATTCTTCCCAATTGCCCAGAGGTCAGGTATGAAAGATTTTCTTATTGCTCCATCGATTCTGTCAGCGGATTTTGCCCGTCTTGGTGAAGACGTAGAGAAGGTGTTGGCGGCTGGCGCCGACGTGGTGCACTTTGATGTTATGGATAACCATTACGTACCGAACCTGACTTTTGGTGCACCAGTGTGTAAAGCGCTGCGCGACTATGGCATTACGGCACCGATCGATGTGCATCTGATGGTGAAACCGGTTGATCGCATCATCCCGGATTTTGCCAAAGCCGGCGCATCGATGATTACCTTTCACGTTGAAGCTTCGGAACACGTCGACCGTACGCTGCAGTTGATCAAAGAGCACGGTTGTCAGGCTGGCGTGGTACTCAACCCAGCGACCCCCTTGTCGCAACTGGAGTTCATCATGGACAAAGTCGACATGATCCTGTTGATGTCGGTCAACCCTGGCTTTGGTGGTCAGTCGTTCATTCCCCATACGCTGGATAAACTGCGCGCGGTACGACAACTGATCGATCAGTCCGGACGCGATATCCGCCTGGAAATCGACGGGGGAGTGAAAGTCGACAACATTCGCGAAATTGCTCAGGCTGGTGCAGACATGTTTGTTGCCGGCTCGGCGATTTTTGGCCAGCCGGATTATCAGCAAGTGATTGATCAAATGCGCGCTGAACTGGCCGAAGTACAATAACCCTGAAAAAGTACAATAACCCTGAAAAAGTACAATAACCCTGAAACAGGATACGGTTTTGAATTTGAATGACATTAAGCTGATTGCGTTTGATTTGGATGGCACCTTGCTCGATAGCGTGCCGGATCTGGCCGTGGCCGCTGATCAGGCGGTACGTCAACTTGGTTATCCCGCCGTCAGCGAAACGCAGGTGCGTGACTACGTTGGCAACGGTGCGGACGTATTGATTGGCCGTGCGCTGAGTCAGAGTATGACGGTGGATCCGGCGTTGTCGCCGTCTTTGCTGGCAGAGGCTCGGACACTGTTTGATGCGTTTTATGCCCAGACGCATCACAAGCTGAGTCACCTGTACCCGAATGTCAAAGCAACACTGCAAGAGTTGCGTGATGCCGGGTTTGTGCTGGCGCTGGTGACCAACAAACCGTCCCAGTTTGTACCGGAGATCCTGACGCAACACGGTATCGATTCCTTCTTTGTGGACGTGCTCGGCGGAGATGCGT
The DNA here is from genome assembly GCF_009904765.1 of Vibrio sp. V39_P1S14PM300. Lineage (NCBI taxonomy): Bacteria > Pseudomonadati > Pseudomonadota > Gammaproteobacteria > Vibrionales > Vibrionaceae > Vibrio > Vibrio sp. V39_P1S14PM300. The sequence goes on along the minus strand of NZ_WXWP01000134.1, from coordinate 1,565 downwards.
TTGCTGAGAAAAAACCCAACCCGATTGCCCTGCAATGGCTGATCGACAAACATCAGATCCGCGCCGAGCAGATGCTGATGGTGGGGGATTCGAAAAACGACATTCTCGCGGCAAAAAACGCCGGCTGTCATTCGTTTGGACTGACCTATGGGTATAACCATGGTGAGCCTATCGCCAATGCCGGTCCAGACTACGTCGCCGACAACATTGCCCAGTTACTCGATGTTGTTCTCGTTTCGGCCGAATTGGCGGAAAAGATCTAGCAAAATACTCATCAATGAGTACACTGCTTAAACCGTGCAGCGACAGCGGGCACGGTTTTTCATTTTTTGAACCCTGGTATTAAGAAGTCAAAGGAACTATTCCATGAGCAAACCCATTGTATTGAGTGGTGTTCAACCGTCAGGTGAACTAAGTATCGGTAACTACCTGGGTGCTCTACGTCAATGGCAACAGATGCAGGACGATTACGACTGTCAGTACTGCGTGGTGGATCTGCATGCGATTACGGTCCGTCAGGATCCGAAAGCGCTGCACGAAGCGACGTTGGACGCACTGGCGATCTGTCTGGCGGTTGGTGTTGACCCTAAGAAGAGCACGCTTTTTGTTCAGTCACACGTACCTGAGCATGCTCAACTGGGTTGGCTTCTTAACTGTTACACCCAGATGGGTGAACTGAACCGCATGACGCAGTTCAAAGACAAGTCTCAACGTTACGCCAACGATGTCAACGTTGGCCTGTACGATTACCCGGTACTGATGGCGGCAGACATTCTGTTGTACGGTGCCAACCAGGTGCCGGTCGGCAGTGACCAGAAGCAACATCTGGAACTGGCGCGTGATATCGCGACCCGATTCAATAATATCTACAGCCCTGAGCAGCCTATCTTCACCATTCCGGAGCCGTACATCCCGCAAGTGAATGCGCGCGTCATGAGCCTGCAGGATGCGACGAAGAAGATGTCCAAGTCGGATGATAACCGCAAGAACGTCATCACCTTGCTGGAAGAGCCGAAGTCGATCATCAAGAAGATCAACAAGGCTCAGACAGACACGGAAACCCCACCGCGTATTGCGCATGACGTGGACAACAAGGCGGGCATTTCTAACCTGATGGGTCTGTATTCTGCGGCGACTGGCAAAACGTTTGCTGAAATTGAAGCTCAGTACCAGGGTGTGGAAATGTATGGGCCGTTTAAGAAAGACGTCGGTGAAGCGTTGGTGGCCATGCTGGAACCCGTGCAGTCCGAGTATCACCGTATTCGTGAAGACCGTGACTTCCTCAACAGCGTGATGCGTGACGGGGCAGAAAAAGCCTCAGCGCGCGCAGCGCAAACCCTGAAACAGGCGTACGAAGTGGTGGGTTTTGTTCCTCGCCCTTAACCGTCTGTGATTCCGGTCTGGACAAGCCTCGCCATTTGGCGGGGCTTTTTTATGGCCGCGATATTTTTGCAATGAAATGTTGATTGTTTTGTTATTAAATCCAATCTGTTACAAAAACAGCAACGTCTGATGTTGAAAATATGACTGTGATCCAAATATTCACACTATTTATGAGATAAACC
>NZ_WXWP01000305.1:0-3449 GCF_009904765.1 Vibrio sp. V39_P1S14PM300 | reverse complement strand
TTCCTGATCATTGCACTTATTAATATCGTTTTCGGCGTATTTTTATCTTCGGAACTCAAAAGCATCAAAGTTGAGCTGCTTAACTACACCGACGACACGTTACCAGCCGTTGAACGTGTCGACGCCATCAGAGACGATCTTTCCCGCTGGCGACGTTCGCAATTTGTGGCGTACACATTTGATGATCCAGAGAAAATACGCAATCAAATCTCTCGTAACCTTCGTAAACGTCAGGAAATTGCACGTGAATTAGAGTCATACGGTCAAACTGTCTGGCCAGGTGAAGAGCAACAGACCTATCAACAGGTCATGCGCTACCTAGAGACGTACCTGAGCACCATGGACCGATACAACGACACAATGTTGGCCAACGACAAAAGCAAAGCACAACCTATCCTTGCCTCTTCTTTGTCTGCTTTTGAAGCGGTTGATGCTGAACTCGGTAAGTTGATCAAGATCCTGAAACAGGCGATGGACAACAACAGGAATAATATCCTCAAGTCTATCAATGATCTGAGTTCTTCATCCATCATCAGCAATGTGGTGATTCTGCTGATCATGGTCGCAATGACATACCTGTTGACCCGTCTGATCTGTGGGCCATTAAAACTGGTGGTCGAGCAGGCAAACTCCATTGCTACCGGCGATCTGTCCAATGACATTAACCGTCAGGCCATCGGCAACGACGAACTGGGCGAACTGGCTGACGCCACCAGTAAAATGCAGGACGATTTACGTCAGGTAATCGACAATGTGATCGCCGCGGTTACGCAACTGAGCAGTGCCGTTGAGGAAATGACACAAATTTCCGATATTTCCGCGTCGGGGATGAAAGATCAGCAACTGCAAATCACGCACATCGCCACAGCCATGACAGAAATGAAAGCCGCGGTAGAAGACGTTGCCCGTAATACGGAAGAATCCGCCAACCAGGCGAGCGAAGCTAACCAGCGCACCCAACACGGTGTTCAGGTGACTCAGCATATGGTGAATACCATCGAAGACGTCGCCAACGTAATTGGTAACGCCGGTGACACCGTGACGGAACTTGAACTGCAATCGAGTAAGATCAACGTCATCGTTGACGTTATCCGTGATATCGCCGATCAAACCAACCTATTGGCGCTCAACGCAGCGATTGAAGCAGCACGAGCAGGTGACTCTGGCCGCGGCTTTGCTGTGGTTGCCGACGAAGTCAGAACGTTAGCGGGCCGCACGCAGCATTCCACCAGTGAAATTACAACCATCATTGAGCAGTTGCAATCACTGGCAAAAGAAGCCAAATCGGCCACTGAACTCTCACGCAGCAGCATCACCGAATGCGCGCAGCAAGGCGTTCAGTCTAAGCAGTTGATGGGTGAAATCGAACGTTCCATTTCCGACATTTCAGACATGGGCAGCCAGATCGCAACCGCATGTAATCAACAAGATTCCGTTGCCGACGAGTTAAGCCGCAGTATCGAAAACATTCACTTCGCTTCGCAAGAAGTGTCGCAAGGCTCACAGCAAACCGCCCAGGCTTGCCGCGAACTAAGTCAGCTCTCTGTCTCACTTCAGGAAGTGATGGGCCGCTTCAAGCTCAAATAACACTTTCGATGCTCCGGCCTGGCCGGAGCATCAACCCAGAGCGATTCCGCTCAATATAGATACCCATTCAAGAAAACCAATACACCTGCGTATGGAGACTTTATGCGCTTTAAAAAAACTTTGCTCTCATTCTCAATTGCCACCGCAACACTTACCGCTATGCCTGCGAACAGCGCCCCACAACTCCTAGTCAGTGCGGATATTCAACAAGAAGACATTCAGGCAGCGAACGCCTGGCTGGAGATTAACCTCGGGCAGTTTCGTGAGAATATTGAGCAATTTAAGTCTCACATGAACAGCCATACAAAAATTTGTGCTGTGATGAAAGCAGACGCTTACGGCAATGGCATTCAGGGCCTGATGCCAACGATTATTGAACAGCAGATCCCGTGTGTGGCTATCGCCAGCAATGCAGAAGCACAAGCAGTGCGCGACAGTGGCTTCGAAGGCCAATTGATGCGTGTGCGCTCAGCCAGCCTTGGAGAAATCAAAGACGCTCTTCATCTCAATGTCGAAGAGCTGATCGGCAGCGCGGCGCAAGCCAAAGCGCTGACCAAACTGGCTAAGACCTCAGGTCAAACAATCAAAGTTCACCTGTCACTCAACGATGGCGGTATGGGCCGTAATGGCGTTGACATGACCACCGAAGACGGCAAGCAAGAAGCTCAAAAAATCGCCAGCTCTACAGGCATACGCATTGTTGGTATCATGACCCACTTCCCGAACTATGACGCCGATGATGTAAGACGGAAACTGGCGTCGTTTAAAGAGAGTTCTGCGTGGCTGATTGAGCACTCTCCCCTTCAACGCGATGACATTTTGCTGCACGTCGCAAACTCGTACACAGCGTTAAATGTACCAGAAGCACAGCTGGATATGGTGCGCCCGGGTGGCGTTCTGTACGGCGACCTGCCGACCAATCTGGAATACCCTTCGATTGTGTCGTTCAAAACTCGTGTGGCGTCTCTGCATCACCTGCCAGAAAACAGCACCGTTGGCTATGACAGCAGCTTTACCACCACTCAAGAGAGCCTGATGGCTAATATCCCGGTCGGCTACTCTGATGGCTACCCTCGCAAAATGGGCAACAAAGCGGAAGTCATCATCAATGGTCAGCGCGCGCAAGTCGCCGGTGTGGCCTCAATGAACACCACCATGGTCGATGTTTCCAACATCAAAGGAGTCAAGCCTGGTAGTGAAGTCGTACTGTTTGGCAGCTCGAAAGGCCAAACCATCTCTGCCGCAGAAATGGAAAATAGCGCCGAAGTTATCTTCCCGGAGCTTTACACCATTTGGGGCAATGCCAACCCAAGAATCTACGTAAAATAAGTGTTGGGCAGATAAAACAAAGCGAGCCTTTTGGCTCGCTTTATGTTTATTACGCTGTTGCAGGTTCAGATTGAATCTTGTGCTGAATTTGGTGAATACCCAACTTCGACCTGCAAGCTTAATCAGGCTAAACGCGTTCGACTAACCCAAATTTTTTAAAAAAGTCCGATAAATCTAACGTGGCTAAGTCTTTAAACTCACCCGCATCGTAAAAACGTCCTTTACACGTCGGGCAACTTTCAAACCAAATATGCGGCTGCTTTGGATCCACCAGGCGCAATAACTGATTGTTCGGGCACACTGGGCAATTGATACGGTCTATGGCGTTAAAGGCTTTACCCACTTCTTCATCACCCGAATCAATTACCTCTGCCAGAGGTTTCATTGCTTCGACTTCATAAGCGTCAATCCACAAACCCTTGCACTCAGTACAACGTTCCACATCACCCAACGGGGTTTGCAGCTGTTCGAAATCAGAATGACATTTTGGACACTTCATATTTATTCCTTGTTGATCCAGTTATATTTAATTG
>NZ_WXWP01000050.1:0-3455 GCF_009904765.1 Vibrio sp. V39_P1S14PM300 | reverse complement strand
TGCTGGTCTAGGCTCAGAGAGTGTACGGTAATTCGCGCCGCGTGAGTCACCAACGACACCAAGTGTCCTCGTGGTGTGTTTACCCTGCATGCGTGAATAATAAGGTAAAAAATATTCAGTTGGAGAACATCATGAGCCATTGGCGAATCAATAAATCGGCCGTGCGTTGGAGCCGACCAATCAGCAGTGCGGCGCAGCGTAATTTTGACTTGTTTCAGAATGAAATCTTTCACAACGGCACGGATCCACGTCATGCCGCTGACGAGTTTGATTCACATGTTGAGTGTTTGGATAAAGGCAATAACGTGTGGTCGATTCGGTTATCGCAGCGGGATCGTGTGGTATTTCGCCTCGATGAAACCGATCATGTCTGTATCATCGAAGGGGTTGGCGGGCACTACTGAGGCAATAGCACGGAAATTCAGCGCGCGCCGGTGTGTCTGGTGCGCGCTTGTTTAATCATACGCTTCAGAATAACGCCGCGTTAAGCAGGACATGCGCACCGATGCTGACGAAGTAGCCAAGTAAAATCACCGGTGCCCATTTCAGATGACCAAAAAACGTATAGCGGCCGTGCGCCGCGCCCATCAGAGCCACGCCTGCCGCTGAACCGATCGACAGCAGACTGCCGCCGACGCCTGCGGTCAGTGTGACCAACAGCCAATTGCCGACGGACATCTCCGGCTCCATGGTCAGTACAGCAAACATCACCGGAATGTTATCGACAATAGCAGACAAAATACCCACCATGATGTTGGCCCACATCGGATCCCATTGACTGTACATGACCTCCGACACCATGCCCAGATAGCCGAGCAGGCTCAACCCTCCCACACACATTACGACGCCATAGAAGAACAGCAAGGTGTCCCACTCGGCGTGGGAAATACGTCGGAACACATCAAACGGCACTACCGACCCCAATCTTCGCAGTGCTTCGTCGTCGCCATTGGCAATCGCTAATGCCGCCTTTTTCGCCAGCGAATGCCTGAGTGTTTTGCGCAGGTAGTAGCCAAAGAACTGCAGGTAGGCCAAACCCATCATCATGCCGATGACAGGCGGGAAGTGCAGAGCGGCGTGGAAGGCCACGGCAGTGGCGATGGTCAGAATAAACAATGCCACGATACGTTTGGCACCGCGCTTGAGTTCCACTTTCTGATGCAAGGTGTGCGGCCGCTGATTGGGGATGAACAACGACATCACCATCGCCGGAACCAGATAGTTGATCACGGAAGGCACAAACAGCGGCATAAACTCCGTGAAGGAGACATGTCCGGCCTGCCAGACCATCAAAGTGGTAATATCGCCAAACGGGCTGAACGCGCCGCCAGCGTTGGCGGCAATCACAATATTGATACAGGCCAGGTTGATAAAGCGCATGTTGTCACACGCTACTTTCATCACCACCGCGCACATCAGCAGTGCGGTGGTGAGGTTGTCGGCCACCGGAGAGATGAAAAAGGCCAGTACGCCGGTAATCCAGTACAGCGCCCGGAAGTTAAACCCTTTGCCTATCAGCCACGCTTGCAGGGCATCAAACAGGCGTCGCTCTTCCATTGCGTTTATGTAGGTCATGGCAACCAACAAAAACAGCAGTAATTCCGCGTATTCCAGCAGGTTATATTCCAGGGCCGCTTTAGCGATCTCAATCTCACCCATTTGTGAATAGGTGTAGCCGATGAGCGCCCAGATGAGCCCGGCCGCAAGCAGTACCGGCTTGGATTTTTTTAGTTTGAGGTACTCTTCCAGCATCACCAGAGTGTAGGCTAGGACAAACAGCAGCAATGATGTCAGACCGACCGCCGTATGTGTCAGGTCGAGATAAGTGGCTTCGGTTAAAGCGGCGAAACCTAGGGTTGGGAAAAGACACAAACTCAGTCCGATTACCAGTAACCGCGTATTCATCCACTGCACTCCTTGCGCGTTGTCTGTTGTTGTAAAAACAATAGTAGACCCAATAACTTGAAGGGATTGTGATGTGCGACGAAAATGACTGAATTTTGCGCTTTAGGGGTAGGTAGGGGGTGTGTCGAGCGCAGGGGGAAGTGATGACAACCGGTTTGCGAGCATGCGTCAATCGCAGGTATAAAAAAGCCCCGCTGAGCGGGGCTGTTTCGGTGGGCGTCGCTTACGCTTTTGCCTCTTTCAGGTGAACGCTTTCTTCTTCTTCACCCGCTTTCGGGTCGTTGAAGCGCGCTTCATCCAGAGCACCTTCGGACTTCGCCACAATGACGGTCACACAAGAGTCACCGGTAATGTTGACGGCAGTACGAATCATATCCAGCAGACGGTCAACACCCATGATAAGTGCAATGCCTTCCAGTGGCAGGCCGACCTGGTTCAGTACCATCGCCAGCATCACCAGACCCACACCCGGAACACCGGCGGTGCCAACAGAGGCCAGCGTTGCGGTCAGGATCACCATCAGGTAGTCGCCCATGGTCAGGTCGATGTTGTACGCCTGAGCAATAAAGGCCGTGGCCACACCTTGCATGATGGCAGTGCCGTCCATGTTCACGGTCGCCCCCAGTGGTACAGTGAACGATGAAATGCGGTTATCGACACCAAAACGGTTCTTCGCAGTTTCCATCGTGACCGGAATGGTGGCGTTGGAAGACGCGGTTGAGAAGGCGAACATGATCGCATCTTCCATCTTCTTCAGGAAGGTGATCGGGCTAAGACCAGTAAAGCCTTTTAACATTGCGCTGTACGTGACCAGGCCATGCAGCAGCAACGTTCCTGCCAGTACCAGGAAGTACTCTGCCAGGTTAACGATTGCGCTCAGCCCAAGGCCAGTAAACAGCTTAGCCATCAGGAAGAATACGCCATAAGGCGCCAGGTTCATCAGTAACGCGACCAGTTTCATGATCACTTCGTTCAGATCCGCAAACACGGCGGCGATACGCTCACCCGGTTTGCCTGCGGCGCTGATCGCAATACCAAACAACACCGCAAACACGATCACCTGAAGAGTTTTACCTTCAGCCATCGCGCTGATTGGGTTAGTTGGGAACATATCGATGATGACCTGACCCAGTGATGGGGCATCAGCCGATTTGAAGCTGCTGGCAGCCGTTAGATCCGCGCCAGCACCTGGCTGAAACAGGTTACCCATCGTCAGGGCCAGTGTGATGGCCACTGCGGTCGTTGCGATATAAAACGCCAGGGTTTTACCGCCCATACGACCTAAAGTAGACAGATCTTTGAGTGAACTGGTACCACAGACCAGAGAGACAAAGACCAATGGCACAACAAGCATTTTCAAGCTGGCGACGAAAATCTGGCCACCCACTTCAAACAGGCCGTTAACAATGTACGCGTCAACAAATCCGTTGCCGGCAAACAGCGAACGAATCGCAAAGCCAGTCAGAATACCCGCTACCATACCTAAGATAACTCGGCTGGTCAGCGACATCGGTTTCTTGGTATTCATTTTTGAACACTCCTTTATTTTA
>NZ_WXWP01000268.1:0-3525 GCF_009904765.1 Vibrio sp. V39_P1S14PM300 | reverse complement strand
GTTCACAAGGACGTTGATTTACCGCTTAACTTTGGGTTGAAAGGTGATGAGACAGCACTTTCTGAGCTTGCACGCATTCTTTTTGACACGACATTGCTCACATTGCTTCCAGTGTAATTTATAGCTTTATGGCAAAGCATGACCATTCTTAATGAAGAAAGCTTTGACCCCTTTTTGCTAGGCGACATCTTAGGATGTCGCTTTTTTTATGCCCGTTATTTGAGCGCAGTCCGGATGAGGTGGGCAAAAGGGCACCAAGGGTCTTTTCCACAAGCGAAGATCGTGTGAGGATCGTGGGTGAGGGGATCGATCTTCTTATTTTTCGTTAATATTCATAGTATTAAATTTAGATTAAGACAGTTTGAGTGATAAAAAAAAACCAGTGGATAAATAATATAAACAGAGTTATCCACAGGTGGGGCGTGGTGGCGCTGGATCGTTAAGCAAATGTGTGAGTAAGGTTCACCGAGTTAAAATGGATTCATCCCGGCAGTCATGGCATCCTAAGCAGATCTTTTTACGCTTATGTTTGGATACTCTAAATTATGGCCAGTATTCCTGATAATCCGTTGATTCTTATCGACGGCTCTTCGTACCTTTATCGCGCGTTTCATGCCTATCCGGGCACGATGAGCAATGGTGAGATCCCGACCAACGCGGTGTATGGCGTGGTCAACATGCTGCGCAGCATGATGCGCCAGTTCTCCTCGGATCGCATCGCGGTGGTGTTTGATGCCAAAGGCAAAACCTTCCGTGATGATATGTATCCGGAATACAAAGCCAACCGTCCGCCAATGCCAGACGATCTGCGTTGCCAAATAGAACCTTTGCATGAGGTGATTCGTGCAATGGGATTGCCTTTGATCGTGATCCCCGGGGTGGAAGCCGATGACGTGATCGGCACGCTGGCGCATCAGGCGTCTCAGGCGGGCATGCCTGTGTTGATCAGTACCGGTGACAAAGACATGGCGCAGTTGGTCGATGACAACGTGACGTTGATCAACACCATGACCAATGTAGTGATGGATCGTGAAGGCGTGGTGGAAAAGTTTGGTATTCCACCGGAACTGATCATCGATTATCTGGCGCTGATGGGCGATAAAGTGGACAACATTCCGGGTGTGCCGGGCGTGGGCGATAAAACGGCCACCGCTCTGTTACAGGGAATCGGCGGATTGAATCGCCTCTACGAGCAACTGGATGACATTGCGGCGCTGGGTTTTCGTGGCTCGAAAACCATGGCCAAAAAGCTGGTTGAGAACAAAGACAACGCTTACCTGTCTTATGAGCTGGCGACCATCAAGCTGGACGTTGAACTGGAAGAAACCCCTCAGTCACTGACAAAAGCGCAGCCGGATGTTGATAAGCTGGTACAACTCTACAGCCAATTGGCGTTCAAATCCTGGCTGAATGAGCTGTTGGACGGCAGCAGTCCGGTGATTCAGGCGGATGAGCAGGCCGGCACCAGCAGCCGCAGCGGGGGCGCAGCTCAGGCGGCACTGGACACTTCGGCAGTGACCATAGATCGCAGCCATTACGAGACCATTCTTGATGAGAGCAGCTTCCAGACTTGGCTGGAGCAACTCAAAGCGGCAGAGGTGTTTGCCTTTGATACCGAAACCGACAGCCTGGATTACATGGTCGCTAACCTGGTTGGGGTGTCGTTTGCGACGCAAGCCGGAGTTGCGGCGTATGTGCCGGTGGCGCACGATTATCTGGATGCACCCGAGCAACTGGATCGTGATTGGGTACTGGCGCAACTGAAACCGATTCTGGAAGACGACAACCAGGCGAAAGTGGGGCAGAACCTCAAGTACGACGCCAGCGTGTTGGCGCGTTACGGTATTGAGATGAAGGGCATTGAGCACGACACCATGCTGGAGTCTTACGTACTCAACAGCGTTGGTGGCAAGCACGATATGGACAGCCTGGCACTGCGCTTTTTGCAGCACAGCTGCATTTCCTTTGAGCAGATTGCCGGGAAAGGTAAGAATCAACTGACGTTCAATCAAATCGATCTCGAACAAGCCGCGCCTTACGCCGCAGAAGATGCCGACGTAACCTTGCGTTTGCATCAGCGTCTGATCGCCAATATTGAACAGGACGACAAGCTGGCCAGTGTCTACCGCGAGATTGAGATGCCTCTGGTGCCGGTATTGTCACGTATTGAGCGCACCGGGGTGTTGATCGATGACATGAAGCTGGCTGCCCAGTCTCAGGAAATTGCGCTGCGTCTCGACGAGTTGGAGAAGCAAGCTTACGACGTGGCTGAGCAGGAGTTCAATATGAACTCGCCTAAGCAGTTGCAAGCGCTGTTATTTGAGAAAATGGGTTTACCTGTTGTTAAGAAGACACCATCAGGCACACCGTCGACCAATGAAGAAGTGTTGCAGGAGCTGGCGCTCGATTACCCACTACCAAAACTGATCCTGGAATACCGCGGCCTGGCCAAACTCAAATCCACCTATACCGATAAACTGCCGAAGATGATTAACCCTGAAACGGGCCGAGTGCATACTTCTTACCATCAGGCGGTAACCGCGACAGGGCGTCTATCTTCAACCGATCCGAACTTGCAGAACATTCCAATCCGTAATGAGGAAGGGCGCCGGATCCGTCAGGCGTTTGTGGCGCCGCACGGCTACAAAATCATGGCGGTCGACTACTCGCAGATTGAATTGCGGATTATGGCTCATCTGTCGGGCGACAAAGCGCTACTGGAAGCATTCCAGCAAGGTAAAGATATCCACGCGGCGACCGCGGCGGAGATCATTGGGGTCAACATCGAAGACGTGACCAGTGAACAACGCCGCCGCGCCAAAGCGGTCAATTTTGGCCTGATTTACGGCATGAGTGCGTTTGGTCTGGCTAAACAGCTGGGCATTCCGCGTGGTGAAGCGCAGCAGTACATGGACACCTACTTTGAGCGCTACCCGGGAGTGATGCAATATATGGAAGACACCCGCAGTACGGCGGCGGATCAGGGCTACGTTGAGACTATCTTTGGCCGCCGGTTGCATCTGCCGGAGATCACTTCACGAAACGGTATGCGTCGCAAGGCGGCTGAGCGTGCGGCGATCAATGCACCGATGCAGGGTACGGCGGCGGACATCATCAAAAAAGCCATGTTGCTGGTGGCTGATTGGATTGAGCAGGAAGGCCAGGGACGCGTGAAACTGTTAATGCAGGTACACGATGAACTGGTGTTCGAAGTGGAAGAGTCATCTTTGTCCGAAATTGAAAGTAAAGTACAACAATTGATGGAGTCGGCCGCGCAGTTGGATGTACCTCTGGTTGCTGAAGCGGGCCATGGTGACAACTGGGATCAAGCGCACTAACCACTTTTTGTGCTGAATGTCTGAAAATATATGAGCCAGTGCACAAACACTGGCTTTTTTTTGTCTCTAAAAAAGACTTGGCCCTGGATACTCGTATGTTGCTTAATAAAAATTTAATGAAAAAAAACTACAAAAAGAGTTTTCATTTCTGACCAATTGTTGTACATTAAGCGGCGTAGGGTACAGA
>NZ_WXWP01000257.1:0-3526 GCF_009904765.1 Vibrio sp. V39_P1S14PM300 | reverse complement strand
CTCCTGCGCTCTAAGAGAAATAGATAACTATAAACATCAGATCATGAATTTGATGTGCCTACATAAGGAACGTGAACATGTTTAAATTCTTCAAACCTACTCTGGCCGCTTCGATCATTGCAGCCTCCTTTTCGGTAAACACTTTTGCTGCTGATCTCGAAAAAATCCACTTTCTGATCCCTGGGGGCGCTGGTGGTGGTTGGGATATGACTGCCCGCGGTACTGGTGATGTGTTGGTGAAAGAAGACATCGTTGAAAATGTCTCCTTCCAGAACTTATCTGGCGGCGGCGGCGGTAAAGCCATTGCGCACCTAATCGAAACCGCCCAACGTCAGGAAGACACCCTAATGGTGAACTCGACTCCGATCGTCGTACGCTCACTCAGCGGTATTTTCCCACAATCTTTTCGTGATTTAACGCCTGTCGCGGCGACGGTTGCCGATTATGGCGCGATTGTCACAACTCCAGACTCCCCTTACGCGAAATGGGAAGATGTTGTCAAAGCATTCAAAGACAACCCTCGTAAAGTGAAGGTTGCCGGTGGCTCAGCCCGAGGCAGCATGGATCATCTGGTTGTTGCGGCTGCGTTCAAAGGCGAAGGTTTTGAGCCGAAAAGCGTACGTTACATTGCCTACGATGCAGGCGGTAAAGCGATGGCAGCCCTGCTATCTGGTGAGACACAACTGCTCTCTACTGGCCTCGGCGAGGTTTTGGAAATGTCGAAATCCGGTCAGGTGAAAGTGCTGGCGATAACGGCACCAAAACGTATTGAGGCCGCGCCAAACATCCCAACTCTGGCGGAATATGGCAACCCAACCGTGTTTGCAAACTGGCGCGGATTCTTTGCCGCTCCGGGTGCCAGCCAGGAGAAAATTAACGAGTGGAACGCTGCACTGACCAAGATGTACAAAACCGACGAGTGGAAAGTCGTCCGTGACCGCAACGGTTGGATTGACAACTACAAAGCGGATAAAGACTTCTACGCCTTCCTGGAAGATCAGGAGAAACAAATGGGCGACCTGATGCGCGAGCTCGGCTTTATTCAGTAATCCTAAACAGGGCTGACTTGCACCAGCCCTATCCTGTTTTGCCGTACAAGAGACATTACACACTCCTTTGTTTATTGAAGATAGACAAGTAAGCCAATTGACTAGCAGCAATGACTTACCTTGGTTAACCCGTGCCATGAACATCACTGGTTAGCCCTCTTCGTACGGCCTTTTTCTTCCCCTGTAAAATGAACTGGAGTTGGATATGTCGGATCTGCCAACGAACTCTCTCAACCAAAATAAGTTCAGCAAGGAGTATTTGCTGTGCCGTGATCGTGTTGGCGCGCTTATCTTCTTGCTGGTATGCCTGTGTTATGGCTATCAGACTTATCAGATTCCCCTCTTTCCGGGCGATGAGTACGAACCCTTCACCGCGCGCACACTGCCGACTATTCTGACATTTGTCGGGATCGGCTTGTCGCTTTTGTTACTCATCACTGGCCAGCCTGACAAACAAAGCGGCGCGGTGCTCGATTTCAACTGGAAACTGCTGATCGCCTTTCTGGTGCTAATGGCTACGTATGGTGTGGGCCTGACGTACCTCGGATTTGTTATCGCTACCGGACTGTTTCTGATGGCAGGTTTTTACCTGCTCGGCGAACGCAACAAGAAAATACTGTTTGGCGCGTCATTTCCGTTTGTGATTGCGTTCTACCTGTTACTGACTCAGGGATTAGATATTTATCTGGAGCCCGGCCTGATTTTCACCGCCTGGTAACCTCACTCAAGGATAAAGATTATGTTAGATGGAATTTTGCAAGGTCTTTCGACCGCTGTAATGCCGATGAACATCCTGATGGTGATAGTCGGTTGTTTTGTCGGTACATTTATTGGCATGTTGCCAGGTCTGGGCCCGATTTCAGCGATTGCTCTGATGATACCCGTGACATACGGACTCGACCCGTCATCCGGCCTGATCCTGATGGCAGGTGTCTACTATGGTGCCGTGTTTGGTGGTTCAACCTCCTCCATTTTGATCAACGCACCGGGTTGCTCTTCGACCGTTGTTACCGCGTTTGATGGTTACCCAATGGCCCAAAAAGGTCAGGCCGGTAAGGCACTCGCGCTGGCGGCTTACTCTTCATTTACTGGCGGTACGCTGTCTGCAATCATGCTGTTGGTCGCCGCCCCGGCGCTGGCAAGTGTATCACTCAGCTTTCAGTCCTCAGACTACTTCGCTCTGATGTTGCTTGGCCTGTCGGCTGTCGCAGCGTTTGCTGGCAAAGGACAAGTGCTCAAAGCGTGGATGATGACCATTCTAGGCCTGATGCTGTCAACCGTTGGTATCGACAAAGGCGTTGGCGTTGAGCGCTTTACCTTCGGCCTCACCGATCTGATGGACGGTTTCAGCTTCCTGTTGCTGGCCATGGCGACCTTTGCTTTGGGCGAGACGCTCATGGGCATCCTGAAACCTTCTGCCGATACCAGTGACGACGAACAAGAGAGAATGCGTAACCTCGGCAGCATGAAAGTCACCAAAGAAGAAGTCAAAGAAGTAGCACCGGTATCGCTTCGCTCTTCCATCCTAGGCTTTTTCACTGGTGTATTGCCGGGCGCTGGTGCCACCATTGCGGCTTTCCTCAGCTACGGTATGGAGCGTAACCTGGCACCAAAAGACAAACGTGAACAGTTTGGTAAAGGCAGTATTCGCGGCCTGGTGGCTCCGGAATCGGCCAATAACGCTGCGTCCAGTGGTTCTTTTGTCCCATTGCTGACTCTGGGTATTCCGGGTTCAGGCACCACGGCTATCATGTTGGGAGCACTGATTGCTTATGGTATTCAGCCAGGTCCTCGTCTGTTTGTTGAGCACCCAGATGTATTCTGGTCTGTGATTATCTCCATGTACTTTGGCAACATCGTGCTGGTTATCCTCAACTTGCCACTGATTCCGTATATTTCGAAGCTGTTAGCCGTCCCCAGAACAGTGCTGTTACCGATGATCCTGTTCTTCTCCATCACAGGCGTGTATCTGGTGTCTTTCAATACGATGGACGTGTTCGTGATGCTGCTGATTGCCATGGGAGCCATTGCTTTGAGGCTGGCGAATTTCCCGCTCGCACCTTTGCTACTCGGCTTCATCCTCGGCGGCCTGATGGAAGAGAACCTGCGCCGCGCCCTGATGATCAGCGACGGAGAGCTGAACTTCCTGTGGGAACGCCCTATCACACTGGCGTTTACCGTGCTGGCCGTCTTGGTTTTAAGTAGCCCATTACTGGTAAAACTAATCAGCAAATTAAAGTCAAACCCCACAAAAGTCACTCAATAAACTCAGGCCCTCCGGGGCCTTTTCTCTTTTTCTTTGGTAAATTTTTAGTCTTGTTGTCAGCTCACCTTGCTCAAGGACACTCAAACAAATACGGACGTTGTCACGTGTTTCGATAGAACTTAAAGGAACTGTCTAAATATCTGGACACATTATTTTACCCTTGTTGCCCTTTACCACCATGGAACACTCTGTTTTAGGTGATCAGATATCC
>NZ_WXWP01000401.1:0-3587 GCF_009904765.1 Vibrio sp. V39_P1S14PM300 | reverse complement strand
ACGCTGGCCATGCCGGCAGCAGCGGATATCCTTCTCTCACAATACGTTGAAGGTGGCAGTTACAACAAGGCGATTGAAATTGCCAACACCGGCGATGAGGCCGTCAGTCTGGATGGGTACCGTCTGGCAAAATCGCGTAACGGCGGTGGGAGCTGGGATGACATTATGTCGCTGCAAGGCAAAGTGCTACAGGCTCACAGTGTACTGGTGATCGCCAATTCTCAGGCCAGCAATGACATTCTGGCACTGAGCGATGATACCAATGATGCGGTTGTCAGTTTCAACGGTGACGATCCGGTGGCCCTGCTGAATCAAGATGGCAGTGTGCATGATGTGCTGGGTGACATGGGCGACGTTGACTGGGGCAAAGATGTGACGCTGGTGCGTAACACTGACAGCATGACCCCGTCTGCGACTTTCCAGCCAGCTCAATGGACCAGTCTGGCCAAAGACAGCCTGGAAGGACTTGGCAGTCTGGATGGCAGCGAGCCACCAGCGGCATTTGCCTGTGTGATGGACGATGGCTCTGAGCCCCAGTTTACCGCGATTCAAACCATTCAGGGTGAAGGCGATACCTCTCCGTTCATCAGTGGCTACCCGTACATCACCGACGAAGATTTCTATGTCAAAGGTGTGGTCAGTGCCGTGACCACCGGGCTGACGAAAGGCTTCTATCTGCAGTCTCTGGAAGACGATTACAATCCGCAGACCTCCGAAGGCCTGTTTGTCCACACGAATCAAACCAGCTCCAGCCTGAAGGCGGGCGATGTGGTGTGCGTGAAAGGGAAAGTCCAGGAATACTACAACCTGACGCAGCTCAAAGCGGAAAATAACCAGTGGGTGAAGCAGGATGAACAGCCGGCGCCAACGGCGCATGAGATTGTGATTCTGCCGTCGGATGCCAATTTTGACCAGACCCTGGAACGTTACGAAGGCATGTTGGTGAAGACATCGGCGGATCTCGACATGCGCGTGACCCGTACGTTTGGTTACGACTATGACGCACGTCGCAACAATATGGTGCTGGCACAGGGTCGCATCAATATGCAGCCAAACCAAATGTTTGCCGCCGGCTCCGAGCAGGCGCAGCAACAGAGTCTGGAAAACGCACAGCGCCGTCTGTTTGTGGAAGCTGATCAGAAAGCCAAAGACGGCGAAGTGCCTTACTACCCGGACTTTGGTCGTACCGATGTGGATCAGAATGGGTCAACCGAGGATTACATCCGCATCGACGATACCTTAGTTGGTCTGGAAGGCGTACTGAGCTACAGCTATGGTGAGTACCGCCTGATCGCGACTCAGCCATTAAGTCAGGACAATTTTGTACGCAACGATCCACGCACAGAGAAGCCAGACATGTACGAAGGCGATCTGCGCATCGCGACGTTCAATGTACTCAACTACTTCAATTCGCCGTTTGGTGGTGACGCCAACCCGCACGGTGGTAACCGTGGTGCGAACAACTACGAAGAGTTTGAACTGCAACAGGCGAAAATCGTCAACGCCATTTTGCGTCTGGATGCTGACATTATTGGCCTGATGGAGATCGAAAACAACGGTTTTGGTGAAGGCGGAGCCATTCGTCAGTTGGTGGATCAGCTCAATCAGCGCATCGACGACAAACACCGCCGCTATGCCGTCGCAGCGCTGGATACTAACGGTGACGGCAAAGCCGATCAGAACGATACCATCGGAACTGACGTCATCACCACGGGTGTGATCTACCGACCAAAAGTGGTCAAGCTGAAACAAACCCGCGTGATCCCAATGCCAAGCCAGCAGGCACCGGAAGTGCTGGATGAAGACGGTAAGGTGATCGAAGACGGTAAGAACTATCAGCGTGATACCCTGGCGCCGACGTTTAAAGTCAAAGGCACCAACGAGACCATCACGGTAGCGATCAACCACCTGAAATCCAAAGGCTCGAAATGTTGGGAAGACGCCGCACCGATTGAGCAGGGGGGCCAGGGCGGACTGGATGCCGACAAACAGGGATCTTGTGAGAATTTTCGTGTTGCCGCGGCAGTGGCGCTGGGAGAAGCACTCGAGCAGATCGACGGTCACAAAGTTATTCTGGGTGACATGAACTCATACGGCATGGAAGATCCGATGCTGGTACTGACGGATTACAGCCCGGAGAAATACGGCAAATCGATCAAAGCTGCGCGCAACACCTTCATCAATGGTCAACCTCAGTTTGGTGACCAGGGGGCGTTGATCACCAAGAGCTACGGCTACATCAATGCCGTGGCAATGCAGCATCCCGACAGTTGGAGCTACTCGTTTAACGACGAAGTCGGGGCGTTGGATCACCTGTTAATCAGCCCGAGTCTGCAGGGCAAGTTTGTCGATGCCACAGACTGGCACATCAACGGCGGGGAATCGACGCTGTTTGATTACAACAACGAGTACAAAGGCGATCTGCCGAAGTATCAGGATCACTTCCGTGCCTCGGATCATGATCCGGCAGTCCTGGAGCTGAACATGGGGGGCTCATTTGGCCTTGGCATGCTGATGTCGTTGTTCGGATTGGCCGCGTGGCGCCGTCGCCGCTAAGACTCTCGCTCTGATTCACGCCCCGTCAAACGACGGGGCGTTTTTGATTCAGGCGCGAATGGCATCAATCAAATAGTCGATAAACAGGCGTACTCGCGGCGTCAGGTGACGACGGCTGGGATACAGAATGTTCATGGTGGCATCCGGGAGGTGATAGTCCTCAAACAGTCGCACCAGACTGGGATCCTTGATCTCATCAGCGAGGAAGTTGGCAATCAAGCCTACGCCCATGCCTTGCTGGACCATTGACATCGCGCCCAATGGGGCATTGCAGATGTGTTTCGGCCGAGTTTGGATTTCACAGCGCTGGCCTTGCGGGTTGGTCAGTGTCAGTCGATCCTGCGGCAGATTCAGCCGGGTTAGCGTGACCCAGGGGTGCTGCTCCAGATCTTTTAACTGTGTCAACGGCGGGGCGTCAGCCAGGTATGTCTGACTGGCGTACACGCCCATTTCAAACGGTGCCAGTTCGCGCCCGACCATGGAGCTGGACGTCAGTTCGCCCATACGAATGACCACATCCAACTGGGCGGCAACCGGATCCTGCAACCCGTCATCGAGCTGAATGTCGAACACCACATTCGGGTACTGCGCTGAAAAGCTGGAAATTAACGGGCTCAGCACATAACTGCCCACATCGATGGTGGTGCCGATCCGGATCACGCCAGCGACATCGCTGGACAAATGCTGGATGGCGGTCACGGCCTGCTCGGCCAGAGGCAACAGGCCATTACTGTGCTGATAAAAGGCGTGCCCTTCGGTGGTCAGGCTGATTTTACGTGTCGAGCGGTGCAGCAGGCGCACATTGAGGCGGCTTTCCAGGGAGCGGACCTGCTCGCTGACTTTAGATTTGGCCATGCCCAGTGACGCGCCGGCGGAAGTAAACGAGCCGCATTCGACCACTTTATTGAAGATGGCGATACGCTTTAACTCATTCAACATGTGATTGTTCCCTTCTTGGTAACCTTCGGTTCTTATTTTGTTATCTAGCCAACACCTGATATTCACCAAATAATGACAGCGCTATTTAGAGG
>NZ_WXWP01000326.1:0-3607 GCF_009904765.1 Vibrio sp. V39_P1S14PM300 | reverse complement strand
GTCAAGGGTTGTTCGCGTCGTAATGATGCGCGAAAACGTTCAGTTCTGGGTATTGCGTGTTTCTGAAAAAGAATAAACAACGAGCTAAGAGGCGGTGTGTGTTTAAGAGGAGAGGGGAGCACTGGCCGAGCGTGGCCGGCCAGTGGCGAACATCAGTTATGGGCGCGAGCGACGCGTCCTGCGCATTGAAGCGTGTATCCGCCTGCATACGCGGGGATAAACAGTGACTGGCCTTTTTTGAGTGTCACCGTTTCACCACTTGCATGAGAGACCGTCATTACGTCATCAAGAGGCAAGAGAATCTCCGCGCTGTGTGTGGTGATTGTTTGCTGATTGGCCGACAGATAGACAGTGAATTTGAAATCGGGGACTGGGATTGGATAACTCAATACCTGACCATCGACTTGCGGTGCCAAAAGCAAAGTTTCAGCCGGCTTTTCTTCAAACAGGGTACAGCTCACCAGTTCCTCGACGTCCATATGCTTGGGCGTCAATCCGGCGCGCAGTACGTTGTCTGAGTTGGCCATGATCTCCAGCCCGGTGCCTTTCAGGTAAGCGTGCGGGGTACGTGCATCCAGGAACATGGCTTCGCCCGGTTGTAGCGTTAGGACATTCAGCATCAGCGGAGCGAACAAACCAATGTCACCCGGGTATTGGTCTGCCAGTTCAAGAATAAGCGCGAACAGAGGTTCGCCTTTATGGGTATCGGCGTAAGTCAGTAACGCGTCCACCGCTTGTGCTTTCTGCTCACCTTGCAGTGACAGTAACTCGGTAAAAAACTGCGCTAAGCCTGCTGATGTCAGGTTCTGAGTAAACGCGTTAACCAGTGACGAAATGGCACTGATGTTCAGGGCTGAAAATAGCGCTGAAATTTGAGCAAATGAACGAAACCCGTTCATCGCCTGATACGGAGTCAGGGCGTATACCAGCTCAGGTTTGTGGTTGGGATCTTTGTAGTTGCGGTGGCCGGCTGTCAGAGGGATGCCAGCTTGTTGCTCTTTAGCATATCCGGCTTCGGCTTCGGCTTTGCTCGGATGAACCTGAATGGACAGTGCGTTAGCCGCAGCGAGGACTTTAAACAGATAAGGCAGTTCGCCAAAACGTGCATTGGTATCGGCAGACAAAAACGCATCTTTGTCGGTGGCGATTAAGTCAGACAGCAGTGTAGAGTGCTGGTTGATCTCAGTACGGGAACAACCATTCGGGTGTGCGCCCATCCAAATCTCAGCTTGTGGCTGGTTGGTCGGGTTTTCGATATTGAACAACTGGCTGATTGACGTTGTGCTTCCCCAGGCATAATTCTGGATCACGTTGTCCATGGGGTAGAAGCAGCGGGGATGCGGTTCGTGGATAGACATCTTGTAATTACCTTACGAAAAAGCTCCCGAATGGAGCGGGAGTACAACAAATGGCCATTCAGGGAATGGTCAGGAGCATAGCACCAGTTTGACATCTGGTTTGCGTTGTAAAAAGCTGGCTCATTTTAACAGAGCCAACTTAAAATTTCGCGTATTGAAGTCAAGGCTGGCTTATGCCGCGACCGCTGCGAGCTTGGCTTTACGCACTTTTTTCAACGTGACACATGCAATACCAGTGACGATTGCGCCTGCGGCCATACACACTAGCGCCAGCAATGGTTTGTTCATCGCGCCGAGTAGGGCGACCACAGGTCCTCCGTGGGCGACGCTGTTAGTGATGCCAAATGAGAAAGCCATAACAGCCGCGACCATTGAGCCGAGTACGTTCGCCGGAATAACCGACATGGGGTCCTGAGCTGCAAATGGAATTGCGCCTTCTGAAATGCCGACCAGACCCATCGCGCCCGCCGCTTTACCGGCCTCAATTTCCGAGTCTTCGAACAGATTCAGTTTACGGCCTAATACCGTTGCTAACGCCATGCCCAGCGGAGCCACAGGAATAGCGCAGGCCATCGCGCCCATAAACTGGGTCTGGCCGCTGGCAATCATGCCGACGGAGAACAAGAACGCTACTTTGTTGAAGGGGCCACCCATGTCGAAGCCAGCCATGCCACCCAGTACGATACCCAACAGTACAACGTTGCCGGTGCTCATGGCTGTCAGCATCGCGGTCAGGCTGTCCATCAGGCTCGCAATCGGTGCACCAATGACGAAAATAAACAGACCGGAGATAAACAAAGAGCCTGCAATGGGTGCAATCATGATTGGCACCAACGGCTGAATGAATTTGTGGTAGTTGATGCTGGTCAGCCACTTCACAAAGTATCCCACTAGCAGACCTGCGATGATCGCGCCAATAAAGCCCGTGCCAGCTTCAGCGCCATAGAAAGATCCGTTGTTGGCTATCCAGCCACCAATCAGGCCTGGCGCCAGCGCAGGACGATCGGCAATGGCATACGCAATGTAACCCGCCAGAATTGGGATCATCAACTGGAAGGCGACTACGCCGGTATCCAGCACTTTTTGCCACATACTGCCAGCCGGAATAGCCATGCCCGCTTCAGTCGGTTGGCCACCGATGGCCAGCGACAGTGCGATCAGCAGGCCGCCGGTGACAACGAACGGGATCATATGAGAAACCCCGTTCATCAGGTAGCGGTACAGATTCGAGCGTGCCTGAGAGGCTTTGCTGGCGGCAGATTCCTGAGGCTTTGCAGACGCATCCGCTTGGTAAGTCGGAGCAGACAGCGCTTGTTTGATCAAACCTTCAGCATCGCGAATCGGTGCTTTGACCCCTGTTTCTATTACGCGCTTACCCGCAAAGCGGGTCATGTCGACCTGCTTGTCACAGGCGACAACGATCGCATCGGCACGGGCAATGTCTTCCGCAGTCGGGCTGTTTTTTACCCCGATGGAGCCATTGGTTTCAACTTTGACTTCATAGCCCAGCGCCGCCGCCCCTTTTTCCAGGGCTTCGGCCGCTAGATAGGTGTGAGCAACGCCGGCAGGGCAGCCAGTGACACCGATGATGAAACCGTTAGTGGCGTCTGGCAAATCCGTTGGCGTACTCTCTTTTTGTAACAACAGGGCTAATGCATCGGAAGGTGTATCAACCTGGAGGAAGCGCTCAATAAATCCGTCCTCAATCAGTTTGGACGACAGCTCGGCCAGAACTTCAATATGGTGGTTAGCACCACCGTCGGGTGATGCAATCATGAAAAATAAGCGAGAAGGTTGCCCGTCTTCGGCGCCATAGTCGATCCCCTGACGACTCACACCAATGACGACCGCCGGCTCTACCACAGCAGCGCTTTTCGCATGTGGCAGGGCGACTCCGTCTTCAAACCCGGTATTCCCCAGCTCTTCTCGGGCTTTGATGTCCGCCAGAAACTGGGCTTTGTCGCTGATGCGCCCCTGGTTTGCCAGAACATCGATCAGTTCAGCAAAAACGTCGTCTTTGCTGGTCGCGGCGAGGTCCAGCTTTATCAGGTCCTCATTGATCAATTGAGTGATCATGTCATACACCCCCGTAGGATTATTCTTGTTGTTTTGTTATTTGATGCTGACATTGTGGATCCGCAAACTCACTTCATATAGTGAAGAAAAGATGCATTTACTGGATTATTGTAACCTATAACTTTAAACGTGATCTGTATCTCTTTTCGTTGAGTTAAATGGATGGTTATTGT
>NZ_WXWP01000269.1:0-3670 GCF_009904765.1 Vibrio sp. V39_P1S14PM300 | reverse complement strand
CGAAAATTTAACTAAAAAAGGCGGTCGCTTTGTGCTACCGCCTTTGCATTTTTGTTACAGTTTTGAGACTACTCTTTAATGGTATGTACGATGTAGTTGACATCGACATTTCGGCCCAGTTTGTAGCTATCTGTCAGTGGATTGTAGTGCAAACCGGTGATGCCTTTTTCCTGCAGCGCAGTACTGTCTATCATCTTCATCATTTCAGACGGACGGATGAACTTTTCGTGGTCATGCGTGCCCTCTGGCACAATCTTGAGCAGCTTCTCCGCACCAACGATGGCGAACAGGTAAGACTTGATATTGCGGTTGAGGGTTGAAAAGAATACGTGCCCTCCCGGCTTGACCAGCGCAGAACAAGAACGAATCACGGAGAGCGGGTCGGGGACGTGCTCCAGCATTTCCATGCAGGTGACAACATCGTACATGCCGGCATTGTCCTGAGCATGCTGTTCTATGGTGCTCTGGATGTACGTCAGTTGGGTGCCTGTCTCTAATGCATGCAGGCGGGCGACTTCGAGCGGCTCTTTCCCCATGTCCAGGCCCGTCACATCAGCGCCTTCACGCGCCATACTCTCGGCCAGAATACCGCCACCGCACCCGACATCGAGCACTTTCTTGCCAAACAGTCCGTCGGCGTTTTTGAGCACATACCCAAGACGTAACGGGTTGATCTGGTGCAGCGGTTTGAACTCGCCATTCAGGTCCCACCAGCGCGAGGCCATCTCTTCAAATTTTTTGATTTCGTTTGGGTCTACGTTTTGAGTATCAGTCATAGCGGTACTTCTTCTAAATGAGCGTGCTTCCGTGAATGAAGAGCATTATAGCGGTAACTGCGTCGCTGGCTACCACTTGACGAACATTCCCGTAGCGCTGAACAAAAATTAGTCTCTTTTCAGCGGGATATGTAAACAATGTGCAATTTCTCGGCATTTAATCCACAACAAAGCTCACAACCTGATAAAAGGGGAGGGAAAGTAATGCCGAACCGTTGAATTGTGTGTTATATTTTTGCACCTTAAACGTATTGTACATACGATCTATAAATAGAGGGATAATGGCTCTATGAGCGATCTAGCTAAAGAGATCACGCCCGTAAACATCGAAGATGAGCTGAGAGGCTCGTACCTCGACTATGCGATGTCTGTAATCGTTGGTCGTGCTCTTCCGGATGTGCGTGATGGCCTTAAACCAGTACACCGCCGCGTGCTTTTCGCGATGAACGTACTAGGCAACGATTGGAACAAACCATATAAAAAATCCGCCCGTGTTGTCGGTGACGTAATCGGTAAATATCACCCTCACGGTGATAGTGCTGTATACGACACAATTGTCCGTATGGCTCAGCCGTTCTCACTGCGCTACATGCTGGTCGACGGCCAAGGAAACTTTGGTTCGATCGATGGTGACTCAGCAGCAGCAATGCGTTATACCGAAGTTCGTATGGCAAAAATTGCCCACGAGCTGCTGGCTGACCTAGACAAAGAAACGGTTGACTACGTACCAAACTACGACGGTACAGAGCAGATTCCAGCCGTATTACCTACGAAAATTCCTAACCTGCTAGTGAACGGTGCATCCGGTATCGCAGTGGGTATGGCGACGAATATCCCGCCGCATAACCTGGGTGAAGTTATTGATGGCTGTCTGGCATACATCAATAACGAAGAAATCACCATCGATGAACTGATGGACTACATTCCTGGTCCCGATTTTCCAACGGCAGCATTGATCAGTGGTCGTAAGGGAATCATCGACGCATACAAGACTGGCCGTGGCAAGATCTACATGCGTTCGAAAGCGGAAGTGGAAGCTGACAAGAATGGCAAAGAGACCATTATTGTCACCGAAATCCCTTACCAGGTGAACAAAGCGCGTCTGATTGAAAAGATCGCAGAGCTGGTAAAAGACAAAAAAGTTGAAGGCATCAGTGCCCTGCGCGATGAGTCAGACAAAGACGGTATGCGCATTGTTATCGAATGTAAGCGTGATGCGGTCGGCGAAGTGGTTCTGAACAACCTCTACGCCAACACTCAGCTTCAAACAACGTTCGGTATCAACATGGTTGCGCTGGACAATGGCCAGCCTAAGCTGTTCAACCTGAAAGAAATGCTGAAGTGTTTCGTTGATCACCGCCGTGAAGTGGTGACTCGTCGTACGATCTTCGAACTGCGCAAAGCCCGCGAACGTGCTCATATCCTTGAAGGTTTGGCACTGGCACTAGCCAATATTGACGACATCATCGATCTGATTCGTAAAGCGCCAACACCAGCAGAAGCAAAAGCGGGCCTGATTGCTCGTGGTTGGGATCTGGGTAACGTTGCAGCTATGTTGGAACGTGCCGGTACTGACGCGGCTCGCCCTGAATGGTTGGAGCCGGAATACGGTATCCGCGATGGCCAATACTACCTGACTGAGCAACAGGCTCAGGCGATCCTGGATCTGCGTCTGCACAAACTGACCGGTCTGGAACACGAAAAAATTCTGGATGAATACAAAGCTCTGCTAGATGAGATTGCAGAACTGATGCATATCCTGGCCAGCACTGAGCGTCTGATGGAAGTGATTCGTGAAGAGCTGGAAACCGTTCGTGATGCGTTTGGTGATGCTCGCCGCACTGAAATCACGGCAGCCAGCCATGACATCGATCTGGAAGAGTTAATTGCTCGTGAAGACGTGGTTGTGACGCTGTCGCACGAAGGTTACGTGAAGTACCAGTTGTTGAGTGATTACGAAGCTCAGCGTCGTGGTGGTAAAGGTAAGAGTGCCACTCGAATGAAAGATGAGGATTACATCGAGCGTCTGCTGGTGGCGAATACTCATGACAACATTCTGTGTTTCTCTACTCGCGGTAAGACTTACCGTCTGAAAGTGTATCAACTGCCGCTGGCTAGCCGCACTGCACGTGGTAAACCGATTGTGAATATCCTTCCGTTGGAAGAGGGTGAGCGCATCACCGCGATCTTGCGTGTGGATGAGTTCTCTCAAGACAAGTTCATCTTTATGGCGACGGGTGACGGTACAGTGAAGAAGACGTCACTGGATCAGTTTGCTAACGTACGTTCTAACGGCTTGATCGCCGTGAATCTGCGTGACGATGATTCCCTCATCGGTGTCGATATCACGAACGGTGACAGCGACATTATGCTGTTCTCGAAAGCCGGTAAAGTGGTACGCTTTAGCGAAGATAAAGTGCGTGCCATGGGCCGTACTGCGGCAGGTGTTCGTGGTATGAAGCTTGCTGATGACGATCAGGTTGTATCATTGATTGTTCCGGCAAACGAAGGCGACATTCTGACAGTGACACAGAACGGCTACGGCAAACGGACTGAACTGGCGGAATACCCAACCAAAGGCCGTGCGACTCAAGGCGTTGTGTCTATCAAAGTCTCTGAGCGTAATGGACCAGTCGTGGGTGCAGTACAGGTGGAAGAAGGCGACGAGATGATGATGATCACCGACGCTGGTACTCTGGTACGTACTCGTGTGGCTGAAGTCAGCCAGGTGGGTCGGAATACTCAGGGTGTCACCTTGATCCGTACTGCTGAAGATGAGTCTGTGGTTGGTTTGCAGCGCATTGATGAAGTTGAAGAAATCGAACTGGATGAGGAAGGCGAAGTGGTTGAATCAGTTGAGGCTGATGAAGCGACGGAAACACCGGCATCCGATG
>NZ_WXWP01000024.1:0-3679 GCF_009904765.1 Vibrio sp. V39_P1S14PM300 | reverse complement strand
AATGGAGAGAGAATAAACAGTCCTTGTGATTTTTGACATATAGCCACCTTGTATAATCCATTACAAGTTAAATCTAGGAGCAAAGTTGGAAAAAGTCTTTTAAAAAATCGATTTAAATCGAAGACATAGGATTGGCTTTTTACTATACGACCATAGTTCCTAAATCAAGTGTTCCAAAATTCAATCAATTCTCTTCTTGTTTTGGTGAAAGCCGCTATGATGAGATCCAATAGGGGGCTTGAAGGCCGACATACTCCTTACACATCTCTCAATACAAAAATCTTCAGGCATATGTCATCAATGTGAAATCCCATCATTGATTCCGATAGGAGCCTGAAATGAATCCCAAAACGTCCGATTACCAAAAGCAGCAACGCTATCAGGAAAATGAAATCCTAGAGCATGCGGCTGAGATACTGGCTACGCGCTACGTGCGCGGTGATGCCTTAACCAAACCAGAAGCCACCAAAGAGTACGTGCGCTGTAAGCTAGGCAGTTATGAGCGTGAAGTGTTTGCCTTATTGTTACTGGATAACCAAAACCGACTGATTGAGTTTAAAGAGCTGTTTCAAGGAACAGTGGATGCGGCCAGCGTCTACCCGCGAGAAGTGGTGAAAGCGGTGTTAGAAGTGAATGCCGCAGCGGTGATATTCGCCCATAACCATCCATCTGGAGACTCAACACCGTCTCAAGCCGATAGACACATCACCGAAAGACTCAAGGACGCTTTAGCGCTGGTGGATGTCCGCGTTCTCGACCATATCGTGGCAGGTGATACCTGCACCTCATTTGCTGAAAGGGGGTGGTTATGATTGGTCAACATTATGGTGAGCTTTCTATTGATGACGCTTTACATACATCATTGGAAGCACTTCTGAATCGATACAACATCTCGGACAATGCGGAACGACTCGTGTTGAACTGCCGCCAAATGAGTTACTACCGACATCGACAAGGTTTGCACCCGATAGAGGTACAGTTTAAGCGAGAGTCAACCTCAAGCCCTTGGTTGGTGGTGTTCTTTGCCAGCTTCTCTTATCCCGATGACAACAGCACAACCGTTGAGCCTGAGCTGTACTTTCACCTTGCTAATCGCTGGTGCTATCAGCCCGATGTAGGGAGCACGGATTTATCCCACTTTGAAGTGCAAGAGTTACTCTCGGTCTGGATGAAAGCTTTTGCTCGCCACCTATCTCGAAACGTCTTTGATGACGTGCAACTGACGATGGTCGGCGCGTTCCAATAATTCTCACTCTGTATTTCTTATTTGAATCCTGAAACAAGGAGGACTCACTATGTCCAAATTAATCTTTACGGCATCCACACTACCTGTATCGAAGAAACTGCATAAGCTGCTAAGTAAGCAACTCACCGCTCAGATGCTGAGTAATGAAGCACTGACCACCAGCCGTTATCTGGTGTTTAACTTTCGCGATAAAAGTTACAGCGCGGAAGAAGGCGGCTTCCATCCGGTTGAGATGGCGATTTGCCAAACCTCAGCAGGTACGTGGAGCATTGAGTACATCACCGATTTTGCTTATATGGGGAACTACTATCCAGAGCTAGAGCGCAACTTGGACTTTGATTTTCGGGTTGGGCAGTTCTTTGTGGCTTATCGTGGCTGGCTACCAATGCAAGGTAGCCGTGATGCCAAAGAGCTGTATCGGCTATGGGAGAATAACTTTCTGGCCTATGTCGATACAGACGCTTACAACGAGATAGCCGTCACCCCGCAATAACTCATGACTTCCCTCCTTCTACAAACCATCAAACTTGTCACTGCCCTCATCACGTTGTTTTCACTGTCTCCGTTCTTCGGTGCCATCGGAGCCCTATCTACTTTAGGGTTTCTGGTGGTGCTGTTGATTGGGTTATTGGCAGCGATTGCCGAGCTCAGTGATAAGCATAAGTCTCGTTAATGTTAATCGGCTCACGCTTTGGTGATGCCGATTGATGCTGTTTTCACCGTTGGACATTATGTGTCTGACCCACCTCTATTCTCCCGACATTAAATGTCCGACTCCGGTGTGGAGCTTTGATGTATTGAGAGCGTAGTCATGAGCAATAAAACCAGCATTGAAGGGTTATCCGCTTTGCTGCACACGCTGATGCTTATTCCTCAACATCGATGGATTACCGTTAGGGAGTTGCAGCAGCAGTTAGCCCTACTCGATATCCACCGCACCACGCGCAGCATTAAACGCTACCTCGATGACATCATTGTGGACGTGTTTAATGTGGAGTGTGATTCGATGAGCATGCCACATGTTTATCGGAAAACCTCAGAGCAATTACTGAAGCTCAACAAGCAGGAAATGCTCTATTGGCAACTGACCAACAAGTACTTACTGCCGCTGGTTCCTGATGCACTGAATTATGGGCAAGGTCGCTCCTCGGAGAGAGACAACCCCTTGTCCCATATAGCTTCAGCACATACAAAAGAGCAAGCATGGTTAGCAAAAGTACATGTGGCATTGCCCACTATTCGTGAGTGGAGTGACGAGCAACGGCACGTGTTGAATGTGGTACACACGGCATTACTGCACAACCGTATGCTCAAGATATCTAGCCAAGTATTGCAGCAAGAGAAGGCGCTCATTGAGCCACTGGGGCTCTCGGTTCAGTGTGACGCGCTCTTGCTGCTCTTTCGATTATCCGGTCAACACACGATACGCACCCTAGCCTTGCCTTTGATTGATGAGGCCAGTGTATCGACGTTTTCTTTTACCTATCCGACTGATTTCAATCTTGAGCGGTTCATGCGTGAACACGATGGAATCAGTGCATCCTGAATTTCACTCACCGATAAGGAGAGCACCTTTATGACATTAATTAACACCCTACTCCGATACGCCGCTATGACCATCCTGTTTATCGGACTCACCGCTTGTGGCGACCAAGATGAAACTCAAGCAACAAAGGCAGATATTGAAGTGTCGATATCAGCTAACCCTCACTGGGGAACATTGGTCTTTGACCTTCAAGCCATCGCCGACACCACCGTAATCAGCAATGTGGTGATTAACCGTGGCAACTGCCGATTACCCGCAGGAACAGCCTCAGAGCTATCAAGAAACGTTTCGTTAAAGTTCGGCCAAACCTACACCGGATACAGCAACAACTGCACTGTGGACAGCGTTAAAGAAATCGAAGTCACCTCCAGCGCGGGCACCTTTGTCTACACCTTCTAACTTAATTCCCAAATAACACACTCAACCAACTCGTAAGGATCAACTATGAACAAGTCATCTCTACTTATCACTACAGCGTTAGTTTTCTCAACCTCTTCCGCCTTTGCTGGCGGAACGCTGGGCGGTAACCCATCCGCAGATTCGGGAGCCGTCAACGTCAGTGTGGGTAAATGTACTCAATACAAAATGGAGGTGAATGCGGCGCAACAGGAAGGTAAGGACGTAGCGAGCATCGCCGTTCCAGAAGGCTGTGAAGCCATCAAAGAAAAGTAATACCACCGGCAACGATAAGAAACGACAATGGGGAGCAATCACGCTCCCCATTCTTTTTTTTTGCTTCTATACACAAGCGGCACAATCAATAAGCCACATACAATAAGCCATCCTTCTAAACTCGTTTTTGGACAAAACTGTTTTAGAGAAATGGCTAATTTAGCAAAATAAAAATTACCTAAAGTATGGCAACCTCGCCTAAATGAGAGTCTAGT
>NZ_WXWP01000153.1:0-3683 GCF_009904765.1 Vibrio sp. V39_P1S14PM300 | reverse complement strand
TTGTTACAACGACCAATCCAGCATTAATGACTCAAAGCGTTGTTTCTCTCCTGTTGTCATACCTTTAGGCTTGTCGTTTGGCAGAGCTTTTGGCGGAGTTTCAGTAGCGCTCTCAGGTTCAACAAATAAATCGTTGTAAGCGACCCGATCAAACAATATGTGACGACTGTCTGGGTCTTGGTCATGTACCAGGGACATAGTAAAGACCCCGTCCGATGGTAGCCCACTTAATAACGCTTGCTGCCAGTCGTGGTCTTCCCCTTCATAAAACTCTAAATCAAAGACGTCTTTATAATCTCTATTGTGATCGATCACATAGAGTGAATTCAAAGCGGTGATGCCAGACGTACCAACATCGACCCGGAATAATAGGCCACTGTTTTTTCCATCTACATAAGCAATCACGGTATTACTCTGGTCGTAACTTCGAACGATGGCTTGCTGGTCACTCAGCCATGGCATGTCGTCTTCAGTAACTTTGTGGATGGCAGCACTGTCTACATCGGAGGTGAATTCTTGTGCGCTGAATGACTGTCCGTCACTGTAACTGCTTAATTCATCTAATGGTGTGCTTGATTTATCTAGCAAAGCAGCATCCGATTCTAAATCTTCAATTTGTCCAAAGCGTTTCTGTTTTGGGGAAAAAATGTTCTTGAACAGCTGAGGCTGGTCGGAACAAGAGATTTTGATATAAAGCGTTTTTACCGTCAGTGTAGTAGTAATAGCGAAATCGCTGAATCAGTGGGACCTATAGCGTTTTCCTTCCTTGTTTTTCTTCCATTCGAACTTATAAACTTAAATCGTTTATAGCAATGTAAACTCAGTGACTTCTCCATCTTTGAGTAGTTATGCTCGCCGACGTAGGCGCGATTTGGATGTTTTTCTTGCTCTGTTTTCGCAGAGCTAGAAACAACGAAAGCACTCTGTTGAGATTGGTCATTACAACCAATGAGCGCTAAGCTTAATCACTTGATTAGTAGTGTTTTTTTATTTTTAGCCTAATACGCCACGGCCTAAATCATCTGTTGCCCACAAAGCAGCGCTTTCCTCGCCTAAATTTATGGCAATTGGAAGCCGTGACATAGGACGGATATTTTTAATCTGTTCTAATAAGGTTAGGTCTTTTTCGAGATGGAGCTCTTTATATTGGGGGTTCTGTGCATCCCCAACATTAGGGAAATCGACACCAAACAAATAGATATCTGTTGGCAAATACTTAAAGTCATTACTCATTACTACCTACCTCCAGAAAGCGACCATCGTTGGCATCAGCGTTGTAAAGTACTGGTGTTTTAGCGATTCTACCGGACTGAACAACTACCCAGGACTGTCGACCTTGTCCCGTCAACTCATATCGATAATCAGATCCATAACGTTTTATCGTAACTAACGCTGCGCCTACTTGGGTTTCTTTACCATCATTACTGATGTTAACAACCTCATCGTAAACTTTCTTTTCCTCACCTTCATCAGAGAAGGCAAGCCAAGTTTTTTCCTCAACGTTGATCAGCACCTTACGATACGAGTTTGTTCCCCATACAAACTTACCATTGGGGCTGATCGCAATTTGGCGGTAGATGCGCTTCTCAATATCGACGGAGTCTTCAAACTCATTTTCAGGCAAAATAGTGTATAAGCGTTCGAGTGTCTTGGCGTCATAAACCCCAACCCCCAAGCCCGCGGCATTGATTAACTTGCCATCTACAATCACGGTATTTTCAGACAACGCTACGTCTACCTCTTCTTTGACTCCTGTCTCGAGTGTGTATTTAAAGCGCTTAAAGCCGTCTGAGAAATAGATGTAGCTAGAATCGTCTGCCCAGACCAAATAAGGCTTAGTACGCGCACTGCCCAGTTGAATGGTTTGTTGCGTTTTTAAGTCAAAGATGGCTTTTATCAGAGGCTCTCCATTACTGTATGCATAAGCCACATAACGATTGTTGGGAGAACGACTCATCATAAAATTCTGTGGTGAAGCGGTGTTTGGCATATCATCTGTAACTAAACGTAAATCTGTACCATCAATTTTCATGCTCCAGATTTTGTAGCCATTTTCGTAATCATTTACGAGTGGGTCTTTAGAGTTGACATTGTTCCACCAAAACTGAATTCTAGGTTTGTCATAGGAGCTAACATCAGATAAATCTTCACGGGGCCACTCTTTTGCTCGGCGGACCGCATAGCCTGGTTTTACCGGAAGTGTACCTGGGTATTCTGGCTTGGACAGATCTTCAGAGTAAACAATAAAGTTGTGCTCACTTTGCCATTGGCAACGTGGCCCTGTTACATCTACACGTTCGAGTGACGTTGTTTCACCAACATTGTAACAAGCCTTTTGAGCGGGTTCTTTTTCTACGGATTGTGTTGTTACAGCATTCGAAGCTTGATTACTTTCTTCACCACAGCCTGTTAATAACATAGCTGTCGAGAGAAACATGAGACTTAACGTCGTTCGTTTCATTTTATAATGTACTTTCATTTTATATTAATTGTGTTAGTTCAATGTCTTGATAAATTACTGACATTAATACCGTTTTATCTGAGTTATGAGATCGGCAATGACGAGTTAGATTGACCCGTTTGACTTCTGGTAGCCACCCACTAAACACGACTTCTTTACGATACTGATCCACAAACTCAATCTCGCGTAAAGAATCTTTTGATTCCATGTTCGTCAACACACGCGTGAATTATCTGGCACTATCGAGTAAAGATCTGTTCCCGTACGTTCATCAAAGACACCAACCCCATATTCATCGACCATATAACGCTTACCATCTTAGGCCAAAGCTAAGTAGCGATTATTCGATGACATACGCATTAACCTGACCTGACCATTAAACTCGTCTGCAACTAGGCGTAAATATGTACCATCTGTTTTGATACTCCATACTTTTGGGCAAGTCTCATAAAGCTCCTTTGTACTGTATGTCCCGTTATCCCAACGGAATACCACTCTGGGCATTTTTCTCTGCGATTCGGTCTTCAACCGTTTGAGGTTTTGGCGCTGGTTGTTTCGATTCATTAGCCGATTCTTGATTGCAGCCAGACAAGACCGCCAAGGCTATCAAGCATAATGTATGGCGTAGTTTCATCTTGTATTCTCTTGGTTATCGTTCCCAATGCGCGCAAAACCTTACACACGCGACTCACATGCTTTTTGGAGGTTAGCTTGGCTTATACATCAGTAGATCCGCAATGAGTGTTGAGCAAGAGGGACACCCTAAAGTTCAGTACTTCTTAGATCACAGCGCGGATACAGGCTTAATATTTCCCTTCCTTGCGAGCTTTTAACTGGCGCTGATAGGATTCGTCATATTGTTCTTGAGTCGGAATAGCAGGGAAAAACGATTTTAAGTCAAATGTATCAAACTGACTTGCCAAGTTATCAGGAATAAAAAGGTTAAGGTGGCTCAGTCGGTCATAATCGTCTTTATTCCCTATTTCTAGTTCATAGTAGTACTTGATTTTATCAAACATGCCGGCTTCATTTGGTTGGCGATAGCGCAACAAGGTATTATCGTAATTATTAGCGGAACCGTTGAAGTACCATGCATTCTTCTTGATTACATTTCTGACGGGAGCATTTTCAATTTCTTTTTCTGGATTTTCAAACAAGAAAACTTGGTTTTCATTTCGAGTCCTATAACCACAAATAAATAAGTCACGATTAGGATTGTAAT
>NZ_WXWP01000244.1:0-3741 GCF_009904765.1 Vibrio sp. V39_P1S14PM300 | reverse complement strand
GTATCAGTTGGGGATTTTCAGTATAAAAACGGCAGCCTGCGGAAGGGAAATGTCTCAGTATTTTGGTTTAAGTAAGCAACAAAGGATGAGAAGGAAAAAGGGTATTCCTCTGGCGCGGAAGCCAGAAGCAACAAGCCCGGTATCTTACTGCCGGGCTAAGGCAACTCTTACGGTGTCAGGCGTGATCACTTGGGTTTATGTGCCCATTGATTAATGTGCTTCAAAATGGCGTTCAGAGCGTGTTCTTTTGTTGGTTTATTTCCGGCACTAACCTCCAGGTCACCTTTGACATGCAGGCCCGTGGCATCTTCCGCAATATGCAGCCAGTCCGGATGCCAGTAATAGGGCTGGCCATTGGGGGCATTCCAGCTGTGTACGCCGTTGGTTTCGCCTTTGTATTTTATGTCTTCCGTTTTGAACTTACTCATGATTACTCTCTCAATTCTCAGGTTCAGTAGGGTTAACATCACTGTTCAAAATTAAATCTATCAGATGGTGACATAATTAACGTGATAGTGATCTTATAATCCCCCATGATATTGATTATCCGGCGTTTTACTTCATTTTGCGCTGTGGACGCACCCAGTGTGAGTCGAGTGTGACGTTTCTCTTGGATATAAGAGCAAAAAAACACTGAAAAATCAGATGTGTTACAGTGCGCAGATAACAAGTGAGGGTTGTATGACACGTTATCAGTTACTGGCTCAGGAGATACGCCGCCAGATAGAAGATCAAACCTGGCGAGCCGGGGACAAAATTCCGTCTGTGCGCGCGACCAGCCGCAGTCACCAGGTGAGTACCAGTACTGTATTACAGGCGTTTCAGTTGCTGGAGAGTGAAGGGTTGTTGGTCGCCCGGCCACAATCTGGCTACTTTGTGGCCGCCAAAGAGCGAACCGCATCGCTCAGTGAAGTGCTAAAGCCCGCCCTGATCAACGATCAGCTGTTCACTTTTCTCAAGCAGAGTGCGGATGAGACTCTGATACCATTGGGATCGGCGTTTCCGGACCCAACCTTGTTTCCGGCGCGCGATCTGGCCCGTAATCTCGCCAGTGCTAACCGTCAGGTTTCCTCGACCAGTTGGCTCAGTCATCTGCCACCCGGAGATGAAACCCTGCGCCGGAAAATCGCGCAGCGATACCTGCAGCAGGGAATCCATATCAGTCATCATGACATTGTCGTAACCTCGGGTGCGCTGGAAGCACTGAACCTGAGCCTGGAAGCTGTGACGGTGCCGGGCGATTATGTGATCATTGAATCCCCGGCCTTTTATGGTGCCTTGCAAGCGATCGAGCGCCTCAACCTCAAACCGGTCGAAGTGCCGGTCGATACTCAACATGGTCTGGATTTCGATGCATTAGAGGTAGCATTGGCAACCTATCCGGTGCGGGCATGCTGGCTGATGCCCACGTTTCATAACCCGACAGGCAGTTGCCTGACTGAGTCAGCGCGGCAACGCCTGATGCAACGTCTGGCTCAGCAAGACGTCGCGGTCATTGAAGATGACGTGTATGGTGAGCTGTATTTTGGTGAGCGCAAACCGAAACCGTTGAAAGCCTTTGACCACAACGGGCAGGTTTTGTTGTGTGGTTCTTTGTCCAAATCTTTGTCGCCAGGCTATCGGGTTGGCTGGGTTGTATCTGAGCGATACAATGAGCTAATTCAAAGACAGCAACTGCTGTCGACCATCTCCAGCAGTGTGCCGGTGCAAAAGGGGCTAGCACACTATCTGACTCACGAAAGCTATGACAACCACCTGCGGAAGTTACGCAGGGCACTGGCTGAACGTCAGTTGGCGATGTCTGTGTTGATGCGAGAGTGCTTGCCTCCGGAAGTAACAGTGGCTGCACCTGAAGGCGGTTATTTTCTCTGGCTGCGTTTGCCTCACGAGATAGATACCAATGTGGTACACCAGGTTGCGCTGGAGCATGGGATCTCGGTGGCACCGGGCAGTCTGTTTGCGTTTGACGACCGGTTTGTCCACTGCCTGCGTATTAACAGCTCATATTCACTCGACGATCCACGTATTGCTGCTGCGATTCAGGCTCTGGGTCACATCATTACTAGGCTGAGCAACTGTTCGGTGCGTTAGTGCGCCATCTGTACTGCTCAGGGTGACACCAACAGTGCTGTAATGGCTTCGATTTATCACAAGGAGCCAGATTATGAGCACAACAAAACGTCGTGGAGAGCTGTTTCTGATCGCCTGGGCGATCATCAGCGCTCTGTTGTTGGTTCTCGGACACTTAATTTTGTCCAAGTCTTTTGTCGGGTACGCCTGGACGGAATACACGGCGGCAGCCATTCCGTTTGTTCTGTTTGCGATCTTCGTTGCGGCGGTTAAATACGCTGCCGGGAAACCGGACTGAGTTCATTCAGCAGGTATAAAAAAACCTCCGTCGATGCGGAGGTTTTTGCTATTCACAATGGCAATTAGAAGTTTGCGCTGCGTGGTGTACGTGGGAATGGGATCACGTCACGAACGTTGCCCATGCCGGTGACGTAAGACACCAGACGCTCGAAGCCCAGACCGAAACCTGCGTGTGGTACTGTGCCGTAGCGGCGCAAATCGCGATACCAGTTCATGTGCTCAGGGTCGATGCCCATTTCACGCATGCGTGCATCCAGAACATCCAGACGCTCTTCACGCTGAGAACCACCGATGAT
This sequence comes from Vibrio sp. V39_P1S14PM300, assembly GCF_009904765.1. NCBI lineage: Bacteria > Pseudomonadati > Pseudomonadota > Gammaproteobacteria > Vibrionales > Vibrionaceae > Vibrio > Vibrio sp. V39_P1S14PM300. The sequence goes on along the minus strand of NZ_WXWP01000244.1, from coordinate 1,075 downwards.
TTCACCAATGCCCGGTGCCAGAACGTCCATCGCAGCAACCGTCTTATTGTCGTCGTTCAGACGCATGTAGAATGCTTTGATGTCTTTCGGGTAGTTCTTCACGATGACAGGTGCTTTGAAGTGTTCTTCCGCCAGATAACGCTCGTGCTCAGAAGACATATCGATACCCCATTCAACCGGGAATTCGAACTCACGGCCAGAATCCATCAGAATTTGGATCGCGTCAGTGTAATCAACTTGTGCAAAGTCAGACGACACGAACTGTTCCAGACGGGTGATCGCTTCTTTATCGATACGCTGCGCGAAGAACTCAAGATCGTCACGACGCTCTTCCAGTACCGCTTTGAACACGTATTTCAGCATGTCTTCAGACAATTTCGCTATGTCATCCAGATCGGCAAACGCAACTTCAGGCTCAACCATCCAGAACTCCGCCAGGTGGCGACTGGTGTTTGAGTTTTCAGCACGGAAAGTCGGGCCGAAAGTGTAAATTTTGCTCAGTGCACACGCGTATGCTTCGCCATTTAGCTGACCGGATACCGTCAGGAAGGTTTCTTTACCGAAGAAATCTTCGTTGTAGTCCACTTTACCTGCGTCTGTGCGAGGCAAGTTTTCCATGTCTAGTGTAGAAACGCGGAACATTTCACCCGCGCCTTCTGCGTCAGACGCGGTGATTAGCGGAGCCGATACCCAGAAGTAACCTTGCTCGTGGTAGAAGCGGTGAATCGCCTGAGACAGGCAGTTACGAACACGTGCTACGGCACCGATTACGTTGGTGCGCGGACGCAGGTGCGCCACTTCGCGGAGGTATTCGATAGAATGACGAGTTTTCGCCATTGGGTAAGTGTCAGCATCTTCTACCCAGCCAACCACTTTCACGTCGATTGCTGCCAGTTCAAAGTCCTGACCGCTCGCTGGAGATTCAACCACTTTACCTGTTACTTCGACAGAGCAGCCGGTAGTCAGCTTCAGTACTTCGTCGTTGTAATTATTCAGATTATTAGGGACCACGGCCTGAATCGGGTCGAAACAAGAGCCGTCATAAATGGCAAGGAATGAGATTCCAGCTTTGGAA
>NZ_WXWP01000037.1:0-26487 GCF_009904765.1 Vibrio sp. V39_P1S14PM300 | reverse complement strand
AAACAAAACGTTAAATTCAAAGTTTTATTCCGTTTCAAACAAATGCTTAAATTCAGCATTAAAAATGTAACCAGTTACGTAATTTAATTACACTCAAATACAAGGCAATTTAGAGTTTTAAACGCACGTATGAATATCGACGTGCATGACAACAGCCGGAGTGCATATGGCGGGAGAAGTGGTATAGAGAGGCCAGTCAAACAAGAACGGCTCACGGAAATGTAAAATTAACATTGTCAAATTTCACAATTTTATGAAAGCTTCACTAAAGAACGTCTGTGAAATTTTACAAGTTAAAATTAACGCACAGGATAAAATGCTAGAAAGCACACAAAAACCAGTGTGCTTTCCGAGGAAAATGGTAAGAAATGGGGATAAGACTTAGGGCTAAAGTAGACCGGAGACCACCTCAGCCAATTTATTGAAGGTATTTACCCGAGACGAACTCGGCCGCCAGACAAGGCCAATTTCACGATATGCCTGCTGACCCGGAGGTTCAACCACCACCAGATTCTGATTATCCAGCAAGCCATGTTCAATCGCCATCTGCGGAATAAACGTCGTTCCAAGGCCATTCGCGACCATCTGGACCAGGGTGTGTAAACTGGTCGCAGTAAATGGGTTGATCTTCTCTTTGTCAGTCAGTTTACAGGCCGACACCGCATGCTCGGTCAAACAGTGTTCTTTTTCGAGCAAAAATACCGACTCATCCGGCAAATCATCATACTTGATCGGCACCCGGATACCATCGGCCTGATGACGGCTGATCACCATTTTGAACGGATCGATGCCCACCACCCGGCTCTCCATGCCATCAATTTCAACCGGCAATGCCAGAATCAAAACGTCCAGCTCACCGTGACGCAGCGCGGTCAACAGGTTTGTGGTGGTGTCTTCGCGCAATAGCAGGTTCAATTGCGGAAAACGGCCATTCACTTCCTGCACCAAATCACCGAGCAAAAAGGGCGCAATGGTCGGAATACAACCAACTTTCAGCTGACCTTGCATGGTGTCGCCCTGGCATTGATTACCCAATTCGACCAGATCCTGGCCTTTCGCCAACAAGTCTCGCCCGTGCTGAACCACCAGTTCCCCTGCTTGAGTAAACACCAACGGACTCTTTTTGTCTTTTTTCTCGTACAGCGGGCAACCGATCAAAGTTTCCAGATTCTGGATCCCTTTGCTCAGCGTCGACTGACTGACAAAACAACGCTGCGCTGCATCGCTGAAATGACGCGTTTCATACAGCGTCACTAAATAATGTAACTGCTTTAAACTTGGCCATTTATTCATTGCTTCACTACTATCTGCGTCAATCTACAGAGCACCACGCAGCCCTCTATCTATTTACTTGGTTAAATCGCTTTTTTCGATTAACTCAATCTATTTATTTCGCTTTTTTCAATACTACAATCTGTACTATAGTTTGTCTCGTACAAACACGGACCAAAGCCGGGCATCTTGCCCGGCTTTGGCACTAAACCATTCATCTTAGGAGCAAAAAAATGGTACTAGTAGGTCGTCAAGCCCCTGATTTTACTGCTGCAGCAGTGCTAGGTAACGGTGAAATCGTTGATAACTTCAACTTTGCAGAATTCACTAAAGGTAAGAAAGCTGTCGTATTTTTCTACCCACTAGATTTCACTTTCGTTTGCCCATCTGAACTGATCGCATTCGACAACCGTTTCGCTGACTTCCAAGCGAAAGGCGTAGAAGTAATCGGCGTATCTATCGATTCTCAGTTCTCTCACAACGCATGGCGTAACACTGCTGTTGAGAACGGCGGTATCGGTCAAGTTAAATACCCACTGGTTGCTGACGTTAAACACGAAGTCGTTAAAGCGTACGATGTAGAGCACCCAGAAGCCGGCGTTGCTTTCCGTGGTTCTTTCCTAATCGACGAAGAAGGCGTAGTACGTCACCAGGTTGTTAACGATCTTCCACTGGGCCGTAACATCGACGAAATGCTGCGTATGGTTGACGCACTGAACTTCCACCAGAAGCACGGTGAAGTTTGCCCAGCACAATGGGAAGAAGGCAAAGCAGGTATGGACGCATCTCCGAAAGGCGTAGCAAGCTTCCTGTCTGAGCACGCTGGTGACCTGGCTAAAAAGTAATTCACTTTTAACACCCCGCTCAACGGGTGAATGGTTGGACCGAGATAAAGCATAAGCGCACAGCGCATCGCCAATCAGTTAAAAGTAAAGTCTGATAAAGCCCGAAGTGAACGCTTCGGGCTTTTTAATGGCTGCTCGTGACGGTTTACGCTGGTCCGCAGACGAGCAATGCATTTTCCCCAAAAGACACCAATATCTCTCATCAGACAAAACATATCGGTTCCAAGACTTTCTCTCCTGCGGCTCTTTAAAGTCGAAAACGCTGTCATTAAGATGAAAGCAGCTCAATTCCGGTCTGCCGCCCTGGCGTCGGACTCACTCTTTACATGGAGATTCAACATGGCTCATTTTTCTCTGGCCTTTGGTACGGCTACCAAAAACCGTGACGGTAAAATCATCGAAGCATTTTTCCCTCATCCGGTACTCAACCCTAGCGACGAATTGGTTGCAGATCTGGCAACCGTCAGTGGTTACACCCAAGGCAATCAAACTCTGGAAATCAGAGCCGAGCAAAGCGCCGAGCTGGCGCAAGCGTTTGAAGCTCACGGTGACCAGGCGAATGCTGCTTTCGCAGCCAAAGCCGCAGCATCTGCACAACCATTGGTGCTGGTGATCCTGGCAGAAGACCAACAACCTCAGTCTGTTGCCGAAGGCTTCCTGAAACTGCAACTGATCTCGAACCGCCTGGTGCAACCACACGGCACCGTGCTGGACGGCATTTTTGGCCTGCTGCACAACATCGCCTGGACCAGCGAAGGTCCGATCGATCTGCCTGAACTTGCTGAGCGCCAAATTGAAGCTCGCCTGGCTGGCCGGGCTTTGAGTGTCGACTGCGTGGATAAATTCCCGAAAATGGTCGACTATGTGGTACCAAACGGCGTACGCATTGCAGACACCTCACGTGTCCGTCTTGGCGCACACGTGGGTGAAGGCACCACAGTGATGCATGAAGGCTTTATTAACTTCAATGCCGGTACAACAGGCGTCAGCATGGTCGAAGGTCGTATTTCAGCTGGTGTGGTAGTCGGTGACGGTTCCGACATCGGCGGTGGCGCATCGATCATGGGTACACTGTCTGGCGGTGGCAAAGTGGTGGTCTCCATTGGCGAAAACTCACTGCTGGGTGCCAACGCAGGACTGGGCTTCCCACTGGGTGATCGCTGTACCGTTGAATCCGGTCTGTATGTCACTGCCGGTTCAAAAATACGCATGCTGGACTCTGACGGCAACGAAGTCGAAGTGGTCAAAGCGCGTGATCTGGCTGGCGTCTCGGATCTGCTGTTCCGTCGTAACTCAGTCACCGGACAAATCGAGTGCCTGGCGAACAAGACCGCGGTAGAGCTGAACAGCGAGTTGCACAGCAACAACTAACGCGCACATTGTGAACTGAAATGAGCCGGGCCAAACGCCCGGCTTTTTTATCGCTGGGTTGCAACTTCCATTTCCATTCGTCTGACCATCTGCCGGACACTCGCCATTGCAATCACTTTGTGCCAAGGAATGATAGCCTGCAGATACCAATATCCCAGCCGAGAGTGAGTGGTCACCATGGTGGAGAGTGTAAACTCCCGCGGCATACGACGATAGACGGACAGCGATACTTGCATATGCCGCTCCTCACTGGTGCAGACGATTTCATTCTCCGTCAAGATGTCAATCTGATGTAAACCACTTCCCTGTCCGGCTCTGAGTTCCGCCAATGACACCGTCAGGCCAACAGGTTGAACCCGAAATCCCAACGGTTTTACCAGCGCGTTACGCAACAGCATCATACGTTCCACAAAACCGGGCAAGCGAGCAAACACTTCCGCATACACCTGATCAGGTTGCCATGCAGGCTCCGCATCGGGCAGAACAAAGCTTACGGCATCACAAAAGTCACACTGCGCCCGCCGGGTTATCAGGGCGCTGTGTTCTGGCAGCGTGTCGAACCTGGCCATAATTGCTCCTTAAGCATGGCAAATAAAGGCTGACGTACTTCCTGCCCGCCCAAAATGGCTAAGAGCAAAAGTCCCCCAGGGATCAGGAGTACCAGCAACATTGGTCTGAGTACGTATGAAAAGCAAAAAATTGCTGGCAGGAAAATCAGCCACTGCCCGAACGTTTTAATAAAATCCATGATTCACCCCCAAAAAGTGAGCGCGCTCATTTTTTTATAATTGAGCACGCTCAGTTTGTCAATAACTCAGCCCAAGGGTATGATCAGCCAAGTTTTCGTATCAGAGATCCCAAATGAGTAAACGCACACAGACCCGAGAACGTATCTTGCAGGCTGCTTGGCAGCTGTTTGCCGAATCCGGCTATGAAGAAACCACCACCCGACAGATCGCCCGGCAAGCTGGAGTGGCCGATGGCACTGTGTTCAGCCATTTCCCTAATAAACTGACCCTGCTGCGCGAAGGCATGCTGTCTCAACTGACCCAGTTAAGCCAGCAGGCGTTGACGCAACACTCGGGCAACGGCGAGTTCGATACCGGTATGCACCTGGCTCGCACGTACTACCAGTATTACTTTGCCAACGTTGCGCTCAGTCGCGCTCTGCTGAAAGAGGTCATCTGGGATTTGGAGTATTATCAGAACTTTAACCAACAGCTGTTCGACCATGTCAGCCAGCCTCCGGCATTGAAAGCAAAGCTGCCGCTATTGATGGACTGCTACTTCATGACGCTGATCCGCCACCTGAGTAAACCCGACCCTGATGTGTCGCAAGCATTGCATGAGCTGGAAAGCAAATATCGCCAGATCCTGGCTTCATCTCCCCATTAACGTAACCCCAATGTTCCTATGCGAACATTTTAACTCTCAGTTTGGTCTGACCAGTAAATAAACAAACTGGTCATCGGTCACCCTATCGCACCGCCAGTGTGCCACTAAAATCACAGATTCATCACTAAGCACTTAGCCTTCGGTTAATAAAATGTAATATCAACAACCAGTTATGACAAAAAGCGTATATTAACCCGTTGTTGTTATTCCCTGCCTTAGCAGTTTCACGTCAATTTTGATTCGTTTTTGCGCAAATGATGATGCATTTAACAAAAATTCCACTTTTAGTTAATAATTTTATGCTCGAACGCTCATTTTGAGTGTTTGTTTATTTTCGCAATCGTTTAATTGTGCAGAATTACACCATGCCAGATAACAATGACACAGGCATAAGTGAAACTAACAAGGACTCTTACCATGACGACACAAAAACAACCGACACTCTTAGGTGAGTGTCTGGCCGAATTTATCGGCACAGGATTGCTGATTTTCTTCGGCGTAGGCTGCGTAGCCGCTCTGGTACTGACCGGAGCCCAGTTCGGCCAGTGGGAAATCAGTATTGTTTGGGGCTTTGGTGTCTCCATCGCCATTTACTGCACCGCTGGCGTATCCGGCGCCCACATTAATCCGGCGGTCACCATCGCTCTGGCGGCATTCCATGGCTTCGATAAAGCCAAAGTCATTCCGTACATCATTGCTCAAATGCTGGGCGCGTTCTGCTCTGCGGCGCTGGTGTACAGCCTCTACAGCAACCTGTTTACCGACTACGAGATTGCGCACAACTTTGTCCGCAGTAGCGAGCAGGCCCTGGCCACCGCTGGCATTTTCTCAACCTATGCGAACTCCGCTCTGAGCATCTCCGGTGCCTTTGCCGTTGAGTTTGTGATCACGGCCGTGCTGATGTTTGCCATCCTGGCGTTGGGCGATGAAAACAATGGCGCCGCACGCGGAGCGATGAACCCTCTGCTGATCGGTATTCTGATCGCGGTGATTGGTGGTTCACTGGGTCCATTGACCGGTTTTGCGATGAACCCGGCCCGTGATTTTGGCCCGAAACTGTTTGCTTACCTGGCAGGTTGGGATTACGCCCTGTCCGGCGCGCGTGATATCCCTTACTTTATTGTTCCACTTTTGGCGCCGATATTTGGTGCTTGTTTCGGTGCCTGGTTGTACCCGAAAGCGATTGGCGCTTACCTGCCACAACAGGGGCATGGCTGCACCATTCCAAATCAATGTGAAGACGTAGAAACCAATGAAGAGGCTCGCGTCTAACGCAGATCGCCTAAAATTACAGATAGAAAAGAATACAAGGATTCCAACATGAACGAGCAAAAGTACATCGTCGCCTTAGACCAGGGCACCACCAGTTCACGTGCCGTTATTCTGGACCACGACGCCAATATCGTCAGCGTCGCTCAGCGCGAGTTCGATCAAATCTATCCGGAAGCGGGCTGGGTTGAACATAACCCACTGGAGATCTGGGCCTCTCAGAGCTCCACCATGGTGGAAGCACTGGCAAAATCGGGTATCCGCAGCGACGAGATTGCCGCCATCGGTATCACCAACCAGCGCGAAACCACCATCGTGTGGAACAAAGAAACCGGGAAACCAGTGTACAACGCGATTGTCTGGCAGTGCCGCCGCACCGCCGACATCTGTGAAGAACTGAAAAAACGTGGTCTGGAAGAGTATATCCGTGACAATACCGGTCTGGTTCTTGACCCGTATTTCTCAGGCACCAAAGTTAAGTGGATCCTCGACAATGTCGAAGGTGCGCGTGAAGATGCCGAAGCGGGTAAACTGCTGTTCGGTACGGTCGATACCTGGCTGGTGTGGAAAATGACTCAGGGCCGTGTGCATGTGACCGACTACACCAATGCCTCGCGCACCATGCTGTTCAACATCAATGACCTGCAATGGGATCAGAAGTTGCTGGATGAGATGGGTATCCCTGCTTCTATGATGCCGGAAGTCAAACGTTCTTCGGAAGTGTACGGCCAGACCAACATCGGTGGTAAGGGCGGGACTCGTATCCCAATCGCCGGTATTGCCGGAGACCAGCAAGCCGCGCTGTATGGTCAGATGTGTGTCCAGGCCGGTCAGGCGAAAAACACCTACGGCACCGGCTGCTTCCTGCTGATGAACACAGGTCAGGAAAAAGTAACCTCAAGAAACGGCTTGCTGACAACTCTGGCGTGCGGCCCGCAAGGTGAGCCAGCCTACGCACTGGAAGGCGCAGTCTTTATGGGTGGTGCATCTATTCAGTGGCTGCGTGATGAACTTAAACTGATCTCAGACGCGCACGACTCTGAATACTTCGCGACCAAAGTGGACACCTCAAACGGCGTCTATGTGGTTCCAGCCTTTACTGGTCTGGGCGCGCCATATTGGGATGCCTACGCTCGCGGCACCATCGTTGGTCTGACCCGCGGCGTGAATTCAAACCACATCATCCGTGCCACACTCGAAGGGATTGCATACCAAACCCGTGATGTGCTGGATGCGATGCAGGCCGATTCCGGTATCCGCCTTTCTGCGCTGCGTGTGGACGGTGGCGCGGTGGCGAATAACTTCCTGATGCAGTTCCAGTCAGATGTACTGGATACACCAGTGCACCGCCCGCAAGTGACGGAAGTAACGGCGCTGGGCGCGGCGTATCTGGCGGGCCTGGCTGTTGGGTTCTGGAACAGTATTGAAGAAGTGAAAGACAAAGCCGTGCTGGATCGCACCTTCTTGCCTCACCACGACGAAGAGAAACGCGACCGTCGTTACAAAGGCTGGAAGCGCGCAGTCAAATGTGCCCAAACCTGGGCTGAGCTGCGTGCCAGCGAAGACTAACCCTGGTAATAGCGATTAATGAGCAAAAGAGCGTTCTATGAACGCTCTTTTTGCGTTTCGGCCCCGATTCCTGAGGATTGTTGCTTCTCGACTCCGAAAATTTGGCGCACAATAGCGTGAGTGAGCATTTTCGAAGATTTCCGGCGCGTTCCGGACACATCAGGGAGTCATGTGTGAAACAAATTCCACGCCACCAGCAGATTATTGAGCTGGTCAAAAAACAGGGTTATGTCAGTACCGATGAACTGGTTGAGCGTTTCAACGTCAGCCCGCAGACCATCCGCCGAGACCTCAATGAACTGGCCGACGAAAACAAAATCCGTCGCTACCACGGTGGTGCTACCATTCCTCTCAGTTCTGAAAACACCTCTTACTCAACACGCAAATCGCACAACTTCACCGAAAAAGATCTGATCGCAGAAGAGCTAGTCAAACACATTCCCAACGGGGCCACGCTGTTTATCGACATCGGCACGACTCCGGAAGCCGTCGCCCGGGAATTATGCAAGAACCACACTCAACTGCGCGTGGTGACCAACAACCTTAACGTTGCCAGCATCTTATTGCCCAACCCGGAGATCACCGTGATTCTGGCCGGCGGTGAAGTACGCAACCGCGACGGCGGCATTGTCGGCGAAGCCACACTGGATTTTATCAAACAGTTCCGTCTCGACTTCGGCATTCTGGGCATCAGCGGTATTGACCTGGACGGCTCGCTGCTCGATTTCGACTACCATGAAGTACGCGTCAAACAGGCAATCATCGAAAACAGCCGCAGCGTATTTCTTGCCGTCGACCACTCCAAATTCGGCCGCAATGCGATGGTCAAACTGGGAAATATTGCTCAGATCCATACGCTGTTTACCGACCAGGCGCCACCGGCAGAGATTCAGGCAATTTTGCGCGAGCATCAGATCCCAATGGAAGTGGCTGCCGAACGCTGATCGCCCCCGCCTAGTCACCCGAACTGATAACCTCTTCGACTAACGAAGAGGTTTTTTTATGTCCAAATCACACAAAACGCTCAAAAACGAAAATAAAAGATGATCACAAACGAAAGTCACGCTATAGTTCCTTTATCTTCTTAAATGCTCGTTCGCTCAAACTTAACAAGGTCAGTAACTATGGATATGAAGAAGCAAGACAAAGACACTCGCCTCCTCGATATGCTCATTATCGGTGGCGGAATTAACGGTGCCGGTATCGCCGCCGATGCAGCAGGTCGTGGTTTAACAGTTGGCCTGTTTGAAGCGAACGATTTTGCTTCTGCTACCTCGTCGGCCAGTTCAAAACTGATCCACGGAGGCCTGCGCTACCTGGAGCACTACGAGTTCCGTCTGGTTTCGGAAGCGCTCGCTGAACGCGAAGTGATCCTGAAAAAAGCCCCCCATGTGGCTCAGCCGATGCGCTTCCGCCTCCCCCATCGCCCTTACCTGCGCCCGGCCTGGATGATCCGTTGTGGTTTGTTCCTGTATGATCACTTGGGCAAGCGCACGACACTGCCGGCGAGCCACACCGTGGATTTAGCCAAGTCCGGCCTGTTGAAAGAAGAGATGAAAGTCGGTTTCGAATACTCAGATTGCTGGGTAGACGACGCGCGCCTGGTACTGCTTAATATTCTGGCCGCACAAGAAAACGGCGCCGAAGTGGCCAACTACTGTAAAGTCGACAGCGCCGTCCGTGAACAAGGTATCTGGCGTGTCACCATCACCAATCAGATCACCGGTGAGCAGTTCGAACGTCGTGCCAAAGCCCTAGTCAATGCAGCGGGTCCTTGGGTCAAACAGTTCTTTGATGACGGTCTGCACTCACCGTCACCTCGCAACATCCGCTTGATCAAAGGCTCACACATTGTTGTGCCACGCGTACACGATGAAGAGCAGGCTTACATTCTGCAAAACAAAGACAACCGGATTGTGTTCGTTATCCCGTATATGGATGAGTTCTCGATCATCGGCACCACCGACGTAGAATACCAGGGTGATCCGCGTGAAGTGGCGATTGTGGATGATGAAGTTGACTACCTGATCGACATCGTGAACCAGCACTTCATCAAACAACTCAGCCGTGACGATGTGGTCTGGACATACAGTGGCGTCCGTCCTCTGTGCGATGATGAGTCGGATTCTCCTCAAGCCATTACACGTGACTACACGCTGGAACTTGAACAGGAGATGGACCAGGCGCCATTGTTGTCTATCTTTGGCGGCAAACTGACCACCTATCGTAAGCTTGGTGAAGCCGCGATGAAAAAACTGGAACCTTACTTTGCGAACATGGGCAAATCCTGGACCGCGAACGAAAGTCTGCCTGGCGGTAACTTCAGTTGCAGTCGCGCGCAACTTGCTCAGTCACTGCGTGATCAATACCCTTGGCTAACCGAAAAATTGGCGATGCGTTATGTGCGTCAGTTCGGTACTTACACGCGTAAGATGCTGGCCAACGTTGATACCCTGGAAGACATGGGAGAATGCTTTGCCGAAGGCGTTTACCAGCGTGAGATCGACTATCTGATCGACCATGAGCATGTTAAGACAGCCGATGACTTGCTGTGGCGTCGTACCAAGCTGGGCCTGTATCTGGATCAAACGGCTCAGCAAGCGGTCAGCGACTACATCAAAGCGCAGCATCCGGAAGATAAAGTACTCAGCCTGTGTAAGGTCAGCTAAGTAAACTTATTGAAATCCTGTGTGAAAAGCCTGCAAATGCAGGCTTTTTTATTGGACAGTAATACGCCACACCTCCCATAATGCGACAGTACTCGACCACATTCATGACCGGCGAGCTGAACCAAAAAAGGAAGCGCTATGGGATTTATGATTGAGCAGTGGGATTTCACCCCACAGCCTGCACAACGGCTGGAAGCGGACAGCAACGTCATCCAAGCCAATCATTGGTATCACTGTGAACGTCAGCATCCGGACATCCGTGACTGGTTGCTGAACAATCAGATCCCCAAAAGTACGGTAAAACACCTGCTCGCTGATGAATCTCGTCCCTCTTTCCATCAGTACGATGAGCAAAATTTCATGCTGATCCTGCGGGGCATGAACATGAATCAGGATGCCGCCCCGGAAGACATGCTCAGTGTTCGTATTCTGTTTTACAACGGAGCGTTGATCTCCACCCGCAAAGTCCCCTCGCGTGCCATTATGGAGATCCGTCAGGCTCTGGCTGAAGAGCGCGGCCCCAAACAACTGGCAGATCTGCTTATCCAGATCATCGATGGCCTCAATGGCAAAATTGATCAACATTTAGAAACGGTCGAAAACCGAGTGGATGAGTTGGATATCGATGACGAAGACAGCCATGATATTATCCCAACCCAGAAAGCCTTGCTGGCCGTTAAACGCTTTATACGTCCACAGCAATACGCCATTCGGGATCTGGCCGAATCCGACGTAAGCTTGCTGGCCAGCCGGCCACACCAGATCCGTTACGCGCTCAACAACATCACCCGCATCAACGAAACCATCGACTTCTACCTCGGTGAACTGGAGCTGTTTAAAGAAGAACTGCATCAGCGCCATGAAGAGAAAGTCAGCCAGAACAGCTACCTGTTTACGGTTGTGGCTACGATTTTCCTACCCACCAGCTTCTTAACCGGGTTACTTGGGATCAACATCGGCGGGATGCCCGGCGTGGAATCGCCGATGGCCTTTACCTGGTTCTGTATCGCCCTGATCGCGATCTTTGGTGCAGAATGGTTGCTGCTGCGCCGACTGCGCTTTGTCGGCAGATAACGCCGCGACGACGCAATCACCGAGGCGTATTGCTGAGAATGGCAATACGCCCGGCCTCTAGCCTGGATGTCCGTCCTGACGCGGCGTTACCAGCATGTAACCGAAGCGCCACAGATACAGTCCGAACGCCAGTACCCAAAGAGCGGCACTGATGTCTAGCCACCACATCATAAACTGGGGCAGCAACGCCACACCCAGCCCGCGAACCAGCGCCGCCAGCACAATCGCTGCGAATGCGAGACGCATATCCGGCCCCTGATAAATGGCCCGTCCGGTGTGCCCCATAGTCACACGTGCGATCATGGCCAGAATGACCCCACCCAGCGCGCCAATGGCAAACAGGTGAATCATGTTGTGCTGCGCCAACGGATTGGGCCACAAGCCGCGCATCAACAAGCTCAGAGGCAAACACAAATAACCGGCGTGCAGCGACCAGACCAGCGGCTCGCTCAAGGTTGTCCAAGGTCTCCAACGCCACATTCTCACCAGTTGCGCTGCGCCAGCCAGCACCATCAGTCCGCGCCCGAGTTCAGCAAAGACCAGCGGAAAGAAACTCAGCACAAACAGGGCCACCAACGGCAGATTCGCCGCCCATTCCAGCCATGTTAACGGCTGGGCTTTGTCGAACTGAAAACGGCGCGCGGTAAAGAACGGAATCACCCTCGCCCCCATCACTGACAACAACAGAGTGAACCACCACAGCATCGCCTGCCACACTGCCGCACTGCTGAACGGCGGCATACCTTTGATCGTGGCGTAGGCTGCAAAATTCGCCACCAGCGCCAATAACAACAAAGGCACAAAAAACAGATTCCGCCATCCACGCGCTTTGACCACCCGACTTCCCACCTCCACAGCCACCAAGAGTAAGAACAGCGCCTCAATGGAGGAAATCAGCCACAACGGCGTCGGAGTCCAGAACAAAATACGCGGCGCCAGCCACAGCCCCACTAACAGCGCCAAACGGTAATGCTTGGTGCCATTGATGCCAGTCCAGTTTTGCACCGCAGTCAACACGAACCCGGCGACAATGGCCATGGCGAAACCAAACAACATTTCGTGCACGTGCCACCACAACGCCGGGACACGCAACCCTGCGAGTTGTCCATGCTGAAACATCCACACCCAGAGAGGAATGGCAATCAGCGCGTACGTCGCACCAAGCAGGAAAAAAGGACGAAATCCCAAGCGCAACCACGCCGGGATCTTTTCTTCAACGCGTTTATCAGTAATATTGAGCAAGACGGAACTCCAAAGCAGCCAGTCAGGCATTGACCATCATAAAAACTTATCTGACCAATGCAGCTTTTGTTCCAACTAAACAAAACCAAGAGAATCAATACATTGAATGACAGTGTGGTCATATTGACTCAACCAAAAACAAGTCAATATGACTCGATGGAATCAATAAAACCTTCTCAGCCGACTCACAAGGAAATTACCATGTACATTTTTGGCTACGGAAGCCTGATTAACGCCGCCTCTCGTCAACTTACAGGCCAGACTGGCCAGGCCATTCCGGCGATCGCGCATGGATTGGTGCGCTACTGGGGGAAAATTGATGACAGCTACACCCTGTCGCCACTGGTGGTTAACCGAGGAGAAGGTCAGGTCAATGGCGTTTTGCTTGATATCGATCCGGCAGCGTTGGAAGAGTTTGACCGCCGCGAGCGAGGCTATCACCGCGTCGCCATCGATGCAGAGCAAATAGAAACCGAGCATCACTTCGAACGCGGACAAACCATCTGGGTCTACGTTAAAGACACACCTGAGCCACCTTGCTCGCTCAGCCCAATCATGCAGACGTACGTTGATACTGTCCTGGCCGGCTGTCTGAACGTGTCCGCCCAATTTGCCCGTCACTTTGTAGAACATACGGTGGGCTGGCACTTCCCTCTGGAAAATGACCGTCAGGATCCCAAATACGGTAACCTCGCCGGTGTGGAAGCCCACCATCAACCCGTGATTGACGCCTTGCTGGCCGAAGTTCGCTAAATGATATCGCGGCTCAACATGACGATGTGCGACTGAGCAGCCATTTCACGCTGAACCAGATCAACAACGTCGCCGCCACGGCCACATAACCATCCACGGCATAATGCCAGGCCAGATGAACTGAGCCTACTTGTATCAATGCGGCGTAGCCCCACATCACCCATCCGAGGCGTTTATTCACCTGATAAGCGCCCAGTGCGAACAACACCGCCGAAGCAACGTGCATGCTCGGCATAGCCGAGATCCCGGAGCCTAACTGCGTTCCACGATGAGTATGTGCCTGCCAAAGCAGATCCTGAACATTGAGTGCCCAGAGTTCAAAAAACTGCGCCGACTTGAGGGCAAGGTTTTGCTGTTCGAGTAACGCCATTAAGGGCTGATAGCTGCTGTTGGCCGGCTCAAGCAGTTGAATAAAACATGGCCCGGCGGACGACAGCGCAATCGCCAGCAGATTCCCCAGCACAAACCAGCACACCAGCAAACTGAGCAAAAACTGCAACCGCAAACGTTGCTGACGACACACGCAGACAAAATACAGAAAACTGCCCCACAAAAAGAAAAACCACAGGTGATACAACACATTCAAAAACAGGGATGCGTACTGATTGGCAAACACGGCATGTGTCAGTTGCCATGGATCCACGCCGCCATGCAGCCATTGATCCCAACGATAAAACGCCTCATCAAACTGGAATGGTTGCAGCTCGGGAATGATCTCTTTGATGTAGGTGTAATTGGCGAAACAGATGTTGAGCAGCAAGATCCTGACCGCAAACGTGAGTGGTCGGTTCAGAGGCCACACCATAGCCTTCACGGCCTGATAAAATTTCAGAAACGGCCTCGGCTCGCGCTGAAACATCAGACGAAAATAGTAGTAAATCACCCAACAGATAAACGTCGCGCTCAGGCAGGTTGAGATCAGGCTGAGGTACACATCAAACTGGTACTGATAGACGATGCGTTCGCGGTTGAACCACACTATCACCGCCGTGACCAGAGACGAAAACAGCACAAACCAATACAGCAGTCGATCCTGGTATAAGTCCATTCTGACTGCCTGCCAATCCACCTGAAGATTAAGTTTGCTGCGACTGAGCTCGGCCACTGAGCCTCCGCCTTGGTATCCTTACCTTATTTCAGTGTAGTCTTTTTCTCGCCATTGTCGCCCAGACGCGCTTGCACTAGTTGTCTTAACCAACCGCTTTTGTCATCCAGTGTGCGGGCTTTCAGCCACAGCATCGAAATGTCAAAATCTCCCACCGCCACAGGAGGCGGGGCAAACGCGAGCGCATCATCAAACCCACTCGCCAATGCCATTTGTCTGGGCACAATAGCCACCAGAGGTCGGCGACTGAGCAAACTGCGAATGGTCAGAAAGTTGCGCGACGCCACAGTCACACGACGTGTCAGCCCATGCTCTGCTAGACTGGCGTCCACCGGCGTGCTTAGCTGACCATCGGGGCTGACCAGCGCCTGCTCGATTGAAGCAAACGTCGCAACATCATCAAGCGCCTCCATAGGGACGCAATTGGGGTCGAACAGACACACGTGCTGCTCGGTATAGAGCCACTGAGTCTCAAAAGCCTCAGCGGGCTTCGCAATACTGCCAATCACCAAATCCAGCTTGTCCTCCTCCACCACTTTTTGGTAATTGTGCCGATTGACATTCACAAAGCTCACCTGAGCCTGAGGAGCTGCGGTGTGAATCGCATCATAAAGATCCGGCGCATAAATAAACTCGGCATAATCGGTCAACCCGATTCGGCAGACTCCCTGATATTCAGCCGGAATAAATTCCGGCACGGTCAGCAATTCACTCTGGACGGTGCAGAGGATCCGTTCAATGATCGGCGCCAACTGGTGCGCGACCTCCGTCGGCTCCATGAGATAACCCCGACGCTCAAACAACGGATTGTTCAGCCATTGCCTCAGACGCGACAAACTGTGGCTCATGGCCGACTGGCTGACATGACACTGCTCCGCAGCCAGACTCACACTACGATACTGATAGAGAAACGAAAAACTGACCAGCAAATTAAGATCAATACTTCTCCAGTTGATATCCGTACGCATTTTCACAATATCCCATCTTATTCATGTTAATTATCTAAACTATTAATTTGAGTCATTATAAAGCAAGCCTTAGATTAAGCCTGTTGTTCATGTTCAGAGAGTCATCATGTTCTCAATTTTCAAAACCTTTTTTGCGCTCGGTTGGATAAGTTTTGGCGGACCAGCGGCGCACATCGGCTACTTCCGGACAACCTTCGTTGAAAAACTGAAGTGGCTGGACGATCACGAATACGCGCAACTGGTGGCGCTGAGTCAGTTTCTGCCTGGTCCCGGCTCCAGTCAGGTAGGTTTCGCTCTGGGTTATAAACGCGGTGGTTTGGCGGGCGCATGTCTGGCTTTTATCGGTTTTACACTGCCCTCTGTTCTGTTGATGCTATTACTGGCAACGCTCAGCAGCCAGTTCACCGATGCCAGCCTGTTTCACCATGCGGTACACGGGCTGAAATTGCTGGCCGTAGTAGTGGTTGCCGATGCTACGCTTGGCATGTATCGCAACTTTTGCCAGAACCGCCTCACCGTCACGCTGTGTCTGTTCACTGCCATCACCTTATTACTGGTGCCAGGACTATGGGCTCAAATCACCGTACTGGTCGGCTCGGCCGTGATCGGTGTGCGATATCTCGCTCAAAGACCGGATTCGACGGAGGCTCAAGAGACACTATCGACGAACATCCTTCCCCTATTCTTGTTTGCTACCTTACTGATTGCGCTCCCCTGGCTCGCCAATCTCAATCCGTCACTGGCACTGTTCAGCCACTTTTATCAAGCTGGCAGTCTAGTGTTTGGCGGTGGTCACGTAGTATTGCCGCTGTTGCAAAACCTCATCGGCGAACAACTCTCCCGTGATGTCTTTCTGACCGGCTACGCCGCCGCTCAGGCGGTTCCGGGCCCGATGTTTACTTTTGCCACTTACCTGGGGTTTGAACTGCTGCCCGATGCTCCGCTGCTCGGTGCCCTTCTGGCCACTCTAGCGGTTTTTCTACCGGGATTTCTGCTGCTGCTCGGAGTACTGAAAAACTGGCAGCTTCTGGCCCGCCGGCCAGCTATCTCAGGTGCGGTGAACGGAGTAAATGCATCCGTGGTGGGCTTGTTGTTATCTGCGTTGTACACGCCAGTGTTCACCAGCGCCGTCTCGGCTCCGCTGGATTTGGCGATGGTGTTGCTGGGCGTTTACCTGCTTAAACAGTGGCGCCTGCCGATTGTCTGGATGGTGGCGTTATTTATTTTTAGTGGGCTGATACTCGGTAGTTTTTAAGCGTTCGCGTACACACCCACCGCCAAACAAATAAAAAGGAGAGCCGATGCTCTCCTTTTTGACGGTTGGAATCACCGAATGATCCTGATTTCAGGTTTTGATATCCATTTCGCGCACTTCAGCCAGCGCCCGTTCAAGATTTTCGTTGGCCACCGGATAGTATGACGGACTCTTGTCTATCGCTTCCTGGAGATAAGGGATCGCCTCTTCGGGACGATCTTGCAAGATCAGAAAATAACCAATGTTATTAAGCGCTTCCGGTTCACTCATATGACGGCTGAAAATATTCAGCGCCTGACGCATCTTACCTTTGGAAATGTAGATCAACGCCAAGTTATTGATCGCCCGTTCATTGCCCGGATCCAAACTCAACGCCCGGTTGGTATATTGCTCTGCATCGTTGTATTCATCCGACATGTAGTATGAATACCCGAGATTCACCAACGCGCTGACATTCTGGGCATTCGCCGACAAGGCTTTATTGTAAAGGCTTTGCGCCAGCACATGCTCGTCTTTGACATCATACAATACCCCAATCCCCACCAGTGCTTTCAGCGGTGATTTAGCGTCTTCTTTCAATTGCGCCACTTTGTCTTCATTGAGATTACTCAACGTCAGATCCGGTTTACCACCCAGGCGAATCTGGTCCGCATTAATCGCTTTGAGGAAATACCCCATCGCTTCATCTTTGCGACCCTGCTTGGCGTACATGACTCCCAGCTCTTCCAATGATCCGGGAAAGTTCGGATTGGCATCGATCGACGCCAGAAATGCCTTCTCCGCCAGTGCATTGTCTTCGCGGGTCAGGTGAATACGGCCAATGGTATACAGCGTTTGATCTTTGTATTGTGCATTCTGAAATGACAGCGAACGTATGTACTCATACAGCGCCAGATCCACGTTTTTTTTGGATAACGCGACATCACCCCGGGTGATGGCTTCTTTCTCCGTTTTGGGCGGCGCATCGCTGGTCAGCGAGTCCACCGGTTTACCGGCATAAAGCGTATCGTCAAAATTCGGACCTTGTGGCCCTGTGCTACACGCTGTCAGTACACCGAGGGTGATGACAACCATTCCCTTTTTCATCCACATAACGCCCCCTTACTTAGCAAAAGCTTCAGACAGAGAAATCAGAGCCGGACCGATTGCAACGATAAAGAAACACGGCCAGATAAACAGCACCATCGGAAACATCATTTTTACCGGAATTTTTGCCGCAATCTCTTCCGCAGCCTGCTGACGTTTGTCCCGGTAATCTTCAGTATATTCACGCAAAGAATTGACCAGACTGCCCCCAATACGTGATGCATGGCTGAGCATACTGACCAGCCCCATCAACTCTTCCAGACCAGTACGAACCACCAGCTCTCGCAGCGCATCCGGCATGGTGACCCCCGCTTTAATCTTGACGCACACCGTATCGAGTTCATCGGCCAGTTCCGGGTGAGAGATCACCAACTCGTCGGCCACACGCCGCAAAGAGGCATTAAACCCCAACCCCGACTCGGTACAGACCACCAGCAGATCCAGCGCATCAGGAATACCGGCACGAATGTTCTTTTGTCGGTTTTTGACCATTCTGGCCAAGACGATGTCCGGCAGGAACAAGCCCAATCCCACCGCAAACACCATGCTCAGAACCAGATATTTAGAATCCGGAATCGACAGATAAATAATGCTTGCGGCCACCAGCCCGACAATGGTGGTCACCGATTTAAGCGAATAAAACAGTGACAACGCGTTGCCGCGATGGAACCCAGCGTGCATCAATTTGGCACGGGTACTCTGACGCTCTTTGTCACTTTTCGGCGACATGATCGGCGCCAGTGACTCCAGAGTTGAAAATACGTTCGGGTTCGGTGTCACATCGGCTTTCTCTCCCGACAACTCCGCCAGTTTTCTTTTCATCGGCGAACGTACGCCGATCAACACGGAGCCGACAGTGAGTACTAACAACATAGTAGTAATCACGACAAAAGCGATAAATAACAGCTCTTGGTTGACCAACAGAGAATTAAACCAGGAACGAATGGCATCAGTATTCATGATTCACACCTCGATGTTGATGATTTTACGAATCCACAAGGTGCCGAGGAACAACGCCACCATCCCGCCGCCCACCAGCTTGATCCCGGTCGGGTGAGTATGCAAGGCCGAGATATAGTCCGGTTTGATCAGCGCAATAATGATGTAGAGCGCAAACGGCGCCAGCACCAGTACCCAGGCCGACATACGGGACTCCGCAGAGATGGTCCGGATCTTACGCCCGAGTTTAAATCGTGCCCGCAACAGCCGAGACAACTTGTCGAGGTTTTCGGTTAAGTTACCGCCGGTCTCTTTCTGCAACAACACCGCACTGGAAAATGCCAGCATCGACACGGTAGGTGTCCGTTCGGACATCTGCGTGACCGCCAAACGGATATCGTATCCGTAGTTCAGCAGGTTGAACGTATTGCGAAATTCAGAGCCGATGGGCTCAGGCATTTCCCGTCCGACTTCACCGAACGCCTGGTTGATCGGCTGGCCGGCCTGCAATACCCGTTTGATAATGTCCAGCGCCTCAGGCAACTGCTCTTCAAACTTCATCAACCGATCGGAAATGCGTTTACTGATGAAGAAATGTTCGGCTCCCCAAACACTCAGCGCGCCACCAAGACAGACATACCAGACCTGATCAAACAACACCAACACCAGCGCTGCGGTAAAGGCCAGCAAGAAAGATAAAAACATGAACTTACTGAACGACATTTGAATCCCAGCCAGCTCGAGCTTTTTCTTAAAGCCTTCAAAATACGAGAACTGAATCAGCCATTTCTCCAACGGAGAGAGATCCTTAAGCGCATTTTCTCTCAACAGGGAAATGCTCTCCTGATCGATGTTGCGCTGACTGTCCCGCAGTCGCTTCACCAGTTGTTTGTGCCTGACCTTCTTCCCGGCCGACGGCAGGATCAGCGCCTGGCTGATGAAAAACACCGACAAAAACAACAGGATTAAAAAGATGGGTAATTGGCTATCCATAGCGCCTCCCTAATTAACGAGCCTTGTCGTTAAAAATTTCAAACGGAACATCCAGCCCGCGTTTGACCAATTGATCGTGGCAATGCGGCACTATCCCCGTCGGCATGTACTGACCAATCACGTTGCCATTTTCGTCGACCCCTTGACGCTGAAAGCGGAAAATCTCAGACATGGTGATGATATCGCCTTCCATACCGTTGATTTCCTGCACGCTGACCATACGACGTTTACCGTCTTCCAAGCGCTCCATTTGCACCACAATATGGATCGCCGAGGCAATCTGGGAACGCAGGTTTTTGGTCGAAACATTCCAGCCAGCCATAGAGAACATGTTTTCTATCCTGCTCAGGGCGTCGCGTGGTGTGTTGGCGTGAATGGTCGCCAGAGAGCCGTCGTGACCGGTGTTCATCGCCGACAGCATATCCACCGCTTCGCTGCCGCGCACCTCACCAATCACAATCCGGTCCGGACGCATCCGGAGTGAATTTTTCACCAGCTCACGCTGAGTGATTTCCCCTTTGCCTTCTATATTGGCCGGGCGGGTTTCGAGACGAATGACATGCGGCTGTTGCAATTGCAGTTCCGCCGAGTCCTCGATGGTGACAATACGTTGATCTTTCGGAATAAAGCCGGAAAAAATGTTCAAAGTGGTGGTTTTACCCGAACCGGTCCCCCCAGAAATCAGGATATTCATTTCCCCCACCACGGCGGCTTCAAGAAACTTGGCCATTGGTGGCGTCAACGAGTTGAGTTCCAGCAGGTTATCCATCGTCAGACGATCCACCGAGAACCGGCGAATCGAGACTGATGGCCCGTCAATAGCCAGAGGAGGAATGATGGCATTAAAGCGGGAACCGTCTTTCAGGCGGGCATCCACCATAGGAGAGGACTCATCAATACGCCGGCCGACCTGGCTGACAATCCGGTCAATGATGTTTCGCAGATGACGCTCATCCAGGAAGGTATGAGGCGTTCGCTCCAGCTTACCGAACCGTTCCACGTAGATATTTTTCGGCCCGTTGACCAGAATATCGGAGATGGTGCGATCTGACAGCAACGGCTCCAGCGGCCCCAAGCCAAACACTTCATCTTCAATCTGCGCAATGATTCGGGTACGCGCTTCCGAACTCATCGGGTGGGTACGGTCATCATTGAGCAGGTGAATGATGGCTTCACGCAATTCCGTCCGGGCTCGATCCTCTTCAAGGTGAGAGAGCAGGCCTAAATCAAGCGTATCCAGCAGCTTCTTGTGGTAGTAATGCTTAATTTCCATCTCCTGCTCAAGCTGCTTTTTCTGCTCTTCGATAAACTTCACTTTGGCGTCAATGTTGGACAACTTGGTGCCGCTTTCTTCTAGCACTTCGGCCGCTTTCAGCTCTTCAGAGCGTTGAACCAGATTACCGAGAGAGCTGGTTTCTTCGTAGTCGCTGTTGATGGCTTTTCTTTTGAAAAACATAGCTCCCCCTTAAGAAAAGAGTTTCTTGATCCAACTGGCGTTTTCCTCATCAGGCACTTCCAGTTTGTGTGAGATTTCGGCCAGAGACGATTTCAGTGCACTGTTTTTCTTCGACTGAACAATCGGGCTACCCAGGTTGGCGCATTCCATCGCCAGGTTGAAATTGTTTGGCACCATGTGCACCGGTACGTTCGGAATCGCTTTTTCAATGTCTTTGGTCGAGATCGAGGCCTTTTTGTCATAGCGGTTCACCAGCAGTTCTATCTGGCTTTTGTTGAGACCAAAATCGTATTCCAGACTACGCAGGTACTGCGACGCATGTTTCACCGAAATCACGTTCTGCTGCATCACCAGAAAAACCCGCGTGGCAGGAGAGACGATTTTCTGGAACATATGCTCCACCCCACCGGACATATCCACAATGATGTGTGCGTAGTACTGTCGCAGTTCAGGTAACAACGCGCTGACCCGTCCGGCGTGGTCGTGGTTGTCTTTGAGACTCAAAGGATCAAAACCGAGGTAATTCAGCCCAGAGTGATGTTTGTGTACCAGTCCTTCCAACGACATTTCATCCAGATCATTCAACGAATCGATCACGCTGTTGATGCTGTACTTCGGTTTGCAGTCGAGGTAGTCCGCGCTGTCACTGAATCGCATATCCAGGTCGACCAGCAACACGCTGCTCTTGGCGTAACCGGCCAGCTCAATTGCCGTGTTCAACGCCAGCGTCGTTGCCCCCGAGCCCCCTTTGGTATTCAGGAATAACGTCAGGCTGCCCATTTTCCGGTTCGCCACCTTATCGTCCGCTACCTCTTTGAGTAGTGGGTAGAGCTCTTCAAACATCACCTGATCGGAAAAGTAATCCGACGCCCCGAGGCGCAGCGCCATTTTAAGCGAGGGGGTGTCGTGTTCGTCACCAAAGACGATCAACGACGTGTGGGCATTCTGGAAGTTTTCACCATTGGAATACACATGAGCGACTTTTTGCGCCCATTTGTCACCGGTTTCGATATAGACCAGATCCGGGATCGGTTTGCCTTGAATTTTTTCTAGGTTGAAGTCACTGAGTTCTATCCATTCAATATTGAGATTAAGACATTTGGATAACTCATTACTCATGTGAGCTTTAAAGGTTGGCGTTGAATACACCGCCCACAACACCAGGTTGGTCTTGAGGGAGGCGTATTCATTTTCCACTTTCACTGGCTTCAGCATGGCTATCTCCATTAGCAATCTGACTTGTCCGTACTGGTCGGACTGGTCGGCCGAAGAATCCCCAGACTCTCAGCCGGCAGTATGGTTTCAAAGCTGGGCGCGGTGCCGATGGCGTTAATCAACGCTGACAACACAAAAAATCGGAAGGTATAGTTCACCGAGCGCGCTTTGACATACTTGATTTGTGAAAACTGTGCATCCAGCGTGGCATTGTCCGCTGGCGGCGTGGATAAAAAACCGGACACATCGACTTCATTACCGTTCTGATCCAGATAGGTAATTTCCAGGTTGTTTTTGGAAAAGCCCGCCGGATAGAGGCCGGAAACTGATTCCATTTCAGGAATATCGTCCCGGTCGGCGATATAACACACCGTGGCCAGCCTGACCGAGCGCCTTGTCACTTCGTTCACCATCTGAATCGAATAGAAATAAGCCGCAAACTCCAGAATGGCGAAGATAATCAGCAATACCGCCAGCGCAATGATCAGGAACTCCAATTGCGTGACACCACGTTGTAAACGGTGCAATCTTAATATCTTCATGGCGCTGTCCTCATTTTCGATGAGGCCGCTACGTTAAACGCCAGTGAGACGTCGGAAAATGGCAGTTCAGAGAAAAACGGCTCATAAACGAAGCTGGCCGACAGGGTCACTTCTTTGCTGATCGGCGTCGGTTGCGTGATGACAATATCGTCAGCTGAGATGTAATCGATCATCGGCTCCGAACTGTCATTCACCTGCGGATTACCATAAATCACCACGTTTTTGATGCTGCCTTCATCCGCTATCGCGGTAAAATCGAGCGTACCGTAGGTATCCACGACCGCATAACGCACACCATTTTGCAGTGCTTTGTTAAGTTCGGTGTACTGGATCAATACCCGTCCAACGTCCAGAACCAGTACCGATAGCATCAACAACACGGGTAAACAGATGATGAATTCCAGCGCTGCCAACCCTTGCGATTTTTTCTGATGGTTAACGGGAGTAATGACACGCATATTATGACACTCCCCCTAGCGGATCCTTATACAGCTGGATGCGATACAAACCGACGTCACTGGCTTCAATACCCGTCGAACCGTTTTTGATCGGGCAGTCATACAGGAACTGGCCAAACACGCTCGACTGACCGGAGTTTTCCACTTTCTGCAACAAGAAGAAGCAACCGAAGCCAAGCACATCCAGATCGGTCTTACCGCCTGCGTCGGTGCAGTTCACGATGGGAATCCGCAAGATACGGCGCCCCGCTTGCCCACTTTCTATGTAGTCGTTCGGTACGCATGAAGCTTCGGCACCATTACCTTCACAGTTTCTGAGCTCGTTGAGGTAATCGCTGTAGTACAGATCTCCAGCATAAGGCGTATCTGACTCAGCCAAAGTATTTGGCTCACGAACATAGAGATCCGGCAAGACGGTACCATCGTTAGGAATCGGTCCGGTAAAATCGTTCAGGCGTGTATTTAATCCTTGCGCCACCGGGCCAATGCTGTTCCCCGGCTTGGTGGTTACCGTATCCCCAATGGTGGCACAGCCGTTATACTCTCCGGACATCGCCTTACGTACCAACGCGGCACCGCCGCCATTGCCATCCCCTTGACCAAAGTCGAGCAGCTGAAAATTCCCGGGGCCCATGCCGGAGTTATCCTGATCTCCCACTTTCAACTCATGAATCTGATCTGGCAAATTGATGTCATCGTAGATATCTGGGTCGTTCTGATAGCCCCACACAGCGTCCTGCCCAGCGACCGGATCACCACATACCGCCATCGGTGTTATATTGCATGAGTAAGTGATGGCCGCACTGCGACCAGCCACAGCACTGGCTGCCACCGCTTTGTTGATACCAAACAATGAGCTGAGAAACTCGGTCAAAGAGACATCCGTCACCGCCACGCGCACATAAATGTCCGCATCTTCCGATGGTGGTGAAAAGCTCGCGGCAGGGACAAAGGTCTGATAGTCATAAGAAAATGTGACAGCAATGTTCTCTGCGGTGTACGTCAGTTCTGAGTTTCCGGTTGACGTGGCAAAACTGTTCATTGCAGCAATAGCGGCAACTTCAGCCTGATCCACATCACCTGTGTCGTCTGCCACCACCGCACCGGCCAAAGCGGCCGAATCAACGGCATTTTGCAGCCGGGTTTTGTTCAGCACCATGTGGTTCAAATCCAGACTGAATGCTGCGACACCCAACAACAGCAGCATAATCAGACTGATCAATACCAGCGTAATGCCTTTTTGCGTTCCTTTACGTCGGCCATGATGAAGCACTAACATAGCCCCTCCTACGTGATAGAAATCACTTACTCTTTGGCGACTCCATTATTGTTATAAACTTCCAGACTGACGTATGTTCTTTCCCCACTTCCTTCAGGCAGGTAACCCAGGTTTTCCTGCCATGCGGTGGGGTTCAGGGTTTGTTCCGCTCTTAACTGGCTGACTGACATCCCCATACTCGGCTCATTGGCGCAGCCCAGCAAAACGAGCGACAGTGCTCCGGTTAAGGCAATATGTACGCTTTTCATCTCGTATTCCTCTTACAGACTGTGGCCGAACTTACCTTCAGAGCCACCCTCAGACGACGTATAGTTATAAGACTCTGCACTGCCCTGACTGGTGGTTCCGCGTTTGTATTTGCTGTAGTCAAGACGAGCCCCGCGACCCAGTAAGTAGAATTCCACATCGTTCGGACTGACAAAGCCATCCGTAGGTAACGACACTCGGCGACGGTCAATAGGCTGAGCCAGGCGCGGCGTCACCAAAATAACCAGCTCAGTTTCACCGGATGTAAATTCCTCACTCTTGAACAGTTGCCCCAATACCGGAATATCCCCAAAGCCCGGCATACGGCTGTTGACGTCGCGCGCATTCTCACTGAGCAACCCGGCGATACCGATGGTTTGACCGTCGGCCAGTTCGAGGGTGGTCCCGGCACTGCGCTTGGTGATTGGCGGAATAAAGAAGGCCGCATTCACGTCGCCTGGGTTGTAAGTCAGTACACCTGAGTTAGCGATCTCACTGACATTCACCGACAGTTTGAGGTTGATTTTCTTGTCACTCAGCACGTACGGAATGAAATCCAGCGCCACACCAAACTCTTTATAGGCGATGGTGATGCCATCATCATTGGGCACCGGAATCGGGAACTCCCCCCCTGCCAGAAAATCGGCCTTGGTGCCGCTCAGTGCGGTCAGACTGGGTTCCGCCAGGACTTTGGCCACACCGTTCTGCTTCGCGATATCTAAAGCAAATGTGAACAAGGTATTGCTGTCGATAAACGAACCGAGAAAGCCGAAATCATTTGCTGCAGGGATATTGAGAATCGGACCAATGCTGTCGATTGCCGCCCCCGCTGAAGTGGTTCCCCAGGTGAAATCTCCGCTCTTTTGGAAAAAGTGGAAGTTCGAATCAAAACGTCTTACCAGCGTGCGCTGTACCTCGGCCACGGTAACCTCCAGGGTGACCTGTTGAGCACCGCCAATGGTCAGCAAATTAATCACCGAAGCATCGTCGTCATTCTTGTCGTCCCCCTCATCCGCCGCTTTCCCGGCAGCAAAGGTTTCAGCAATCTTCACTGCGGTATCCATGTTCTGCTGATTACTCACCAGACCACGCAGGACGATTTTCTCCTGAGAGCTGTAGACTTCAATCCGGTCGTTAGGCAAAAACTGATGCAGTTTAGCTTTGAGCGTATTAAGGTCATGCGTTACTTCAACGTTAAACGACTCAATTAATCGACCGCGGCGATCCCACACAGACACATTGGTGGAGCCAAGCTTTTTCCCGACCAGGAACAACTCATTTGAGCGTAACACCAGAATGTCGACTACCGACGGATCCCCTAACGTCACTTTCTTCGCCGCCCCAGAAATCACAACCTGAGTCGACTGATGATGAGCAACACTGACAACCTTGCCGGATGGGATCGTGGCAGCGTGAAGCGCAAAACTTGTCATAAGTAAATGACATATCACGAATATTATTCTTTTCATAAGTCACCTAATTACTT
>NZ_WXWP01000110.1:0-3744 GCF_009904765.1 Vibrio sp. V39_P1S14PM300 | reverse complement strand
TCATAGACTCGCGTCACGATTATGAGCAGCAACACGAATGCGCCTGAACCCACTGACGTCGCCACATCAGTAGGTTTATCGTTGAATGATTGATAGGAATGAATATGGGGGGATGTGCGCTTTTACTTAGCAAATATTACATTGGAACCGAAATTATGGTTAGTAAGTAGCAGGGTCCTCTCATTGATTGCCTGCACTTTCCAGCTTTGCTGATTTTCGATCCGATAAAACTCAGCGATGAGATCCATTTGCGATGATGAGAGTACTTCGGGTACAGACGAAGTAACATGGAACTCTTTAGCTGCCGTCATAATGTAGTTATCGCGCGAGCTCCAAGTCCCGGTATCGGAGATCTGTAACGCGTCTCTATTTTTAGAACGTTGCGTCAAAATAAGCAGTTGGGTCATACGAGTGTACGTACCATCCGATAAAAACTTTATGGAGGCGTGTATATCTATCTGACGTATTGGCCCAACAACGAGCTCTCGCTCAAGAGGCGGAATCAAGGTTGTTAGTGTCATTTCCCACTCTCGGGCTGTTAACGTACGGTGCAAATCTGAGCGACCAATAACAAATATCAATAAACTTAGTAATACAGAGCACGCCACGCTGATCCGTACATATTTCTTTTTCATTCTCATACTCCGGTTTGGCAGACAACTTCAGGCGTGCTGTATGAATAAAAAATAAGGGTTTGGTTTTTATCAGAACTCGGCAAAAAATGAATTAAGTTCAACATGACTTCACGGTCAGGATCTCCAGTGACGACGACTCTCTCAAGCTGCTGCGAATCCGAATAAGTCCGAATATAGTGACCAATACAGTGGTCTACTTGTTCTAACCAGCGAATGAGTTCCGGCTGCTCATCAGGTACTTCAATCTCCACATCATCAATCGTGGCATAGCGCATGACGTTGTCGTAAGGAGAAAGAGTTAGGCAATAAGAGATCAAAGGCAGGCTTAACATCAAGGCGATAAACAACCCATTAAGCCATACCGGAACAATATACGGACGTCTGCCCTTTTCTGGTGAGTCCATCACCTCAGGCTGAATATCGTCGTCAAACGGCTGGCTGTCATCCGGGTTTTCAGAGCTTATCATCCACTCAGTGCTCTCAATGTCAGCTTTATCTGGCGATCTTGAGATCACTAGTTCAACTGTACAGATCAACTGATAACCACGCTTTGGCACTGTTTTGACGAAAAAAGGCGACTTAGTCGAGTCTTTTAGTACTTTTCTCAAAACTGAAACAGCTTGGGTAAGGCTCGAATCATCGACTTCAAAGCCTTTCTGACGCCATACAAACTCTAATAGTTCTTCGCGTGTCACAATTTTCTGCTGATGAATGCACAACGCCAGCAATATCCGCCCTTCATTGCTCCCCAAGTGAAACAAACGTTTGTCGTCATGGATATCCACCAACGTATTGCAGTTCGGATCAAACTGATACTGCTCAGCAAGAATAAACTTTGTTTTAAAACCATCGTTTATGTTAGTTAACTCCATTTTTCACCACGTTATCGTCACTATTACGTCAAATGTTCTAGCTATAACGTCGCGGAGTATATCATCTTAATGAATTAACACAACGATCGTTATCTTAATGATGATCACAAATTAAGACGCATTAAAGAAAAGGGCTATCGTTCAAAACCGCATAAGGTCACTGTTGACGTGTGGAATTTTCATTTTCGTGGGGAAACAGCACATTCACCCGACAAATACGTCCTAAATGTGCACCCTAGTGTTTGAAATTGCTGAATTATAATGCCGGAGAGAAAGTGGATCATCGGGCCATTTCCGGCTTGAGACGTTAGCCGCCAGACACAACCACTTTAAGAATAATAAACAATATACAGGGCGATATGATGAATCTACTAAACCTATTCAAAGGCGAAGAGGCGACCGTGTGCTACGAGTTAAACGGATGCGCTGCCGATAAAAAACTGGGGATCGCGGTTCGCGGCTCGGTTGATCTCAAACACCTGAGAACACCGAATGACGTATCAGTTAAAGATGCGTTTATGGCCGGGACCATTGACGCCATTATCGAAAAACTGGGCAGTATGGAAGACGCGACGCCGCGCTATTTCTACGTCACAAATCGTTATGACAGCATTAAAATCTGGATCAATAAAAGCAGCAAGGAACTGAACGCAGCGACAGCCTGCCCATTTGGCAACGCTATCGTTCACAATACCGGTCATCTGATCATGACTGCGGCTACCGCCGGTTTTGCTGACACCGTCAGTCCGATACTAAAAACGGCACTCGAATCACCACTCGGTGCCAATAATGCGCAATACGCTGCTCAAGCGGCTGAAACCATCATGAGTAAAGCGGCGGGACAATTCTCACCGGTAGGTAAGAATGCGTCAGCCAGCACAGACGCAGAGGCGACCGGCTTTAGCCTGGCAAAAGGCCTGCTCACAGATGCCAAATACTTGGTTAATGGCACTCGTCAGGCGCTCAAGGGCAACAAGAACAGTGATGTGAACTTCACCGGTATGCCCGTAGAAACGCCACCACACAAAGACAAAACCAAGCGCAGAAATAAAATTAAATCGCTGATACACAAAGCAAAGCAAGTCGTCAGCCCGGAAAAGTTGATCATTCGTGTTGGCTCTGAGTTCAATAAGCATCATGCCGGAACCGTGATTGATCTTGGCGTCCGAGCAATCTCATTCCACGATCTGATCGAGTTTCTGACGTACTACGCCGAAGAGCACAAACTGGTGAATTGTTTTCACGATCGCTCTGGCGAGAACGGCCTGACAAATCGGGTGAACGTCATTTGAGTGAAAAAGAGCGACCCGATGGTCGCTCTTTTTCTTTGGCGGCTTTACGCCGGCTCAACATGGATCAATACCTCAGCATTCGGCAACACTGCCATGATGGCCGCTTCGATTTCATCGCACTTCTGATGCGCACGTTCAACGCACATCTGTTTCGGCACGGTGAGATGGAAATCGATGTGACGGCGGCGCCCCGCATAGCGGGTACGCAGTTGATGGTAATCTACGCCGGGTCCACACGCGTTGCGGATGGTTTCCATCGTCAGAGCCAGCTCTTGCTCAGAAATACTGTGGTCAAGCAAAGGCCGAAACGCATTACGCAACATGTCAAAGCCTTCCCGGGTGATGAACAGCGCCACACCAATGGCAACCACTGAATCAATAAAGTACCAATGATAACCAAAGTAGCTGGCGATCAGCATCAGCCCCAATCCCGCCGCCACCCCCACAGAAGTCAGCACATCGGCTTTCAGATGCAACGCATCCGCTTCCAGAGCGACAGACTCTTCTTCTCGCGCCACCCGGTATAGATGTTGTGAGACCAAAACGTTGATCAAAGCGGAAACCAACATCACAACCACCCCTAATCCCATTGCACTGACAGGTTGTGGATCAAGCAGTTTTTCTACCGCCTCGTAGACTATCCAGCCCGCCGCGCCCAGAATCAGCAGGGCTTCCAATACTCCAGAAACGTTCTCAATTTTGCTGTGCCCGTAAGGATGATTGGCATCCGGAGGTAAATCCGATTGACTCACGGCAAACAATGCAATCAACGCCGCAATCAAATCCATGGCTGAATGTATCGCTTCCGAAATGATACTCACCGAGCCACTTACGATGCCGACCATTACTTTCATCACAATAAGTCCGCTGTTCGAACAAACCGAAAGAAGTGCAGCGCCAGTTTTACGATTCATAACATAACTCCACAAAAGTGACCTTTCTCAC
>NZ_WXWP01000041.1:0-3746 GCF_009904765.1 Vibrio sp. V39_P1S14PM300 | reverse complement strand
GTTATCATCATATCAGACAATCTCTATAACGTTGATCTGTCGAAATATAAGTCAGATATGCCAGATATCGTTGACCGGCTAGCATGTAAACATAGAAAAACGCCGGAGTATTTCTATTCAGTGTTACAGAACACTGGATTTACTATTCATGACCGAAGAGTATTACCGGATAATGCCGACGCTATCCGATGGCTTTCAGAAATACACACTAATATAGATAAACATTTCCCAACGGGGGCGAACGGGGCACTGGAAGAGTTGTACGTCATGGCAGAAAACCTTATAGGAGCGATCAAGAAAAATAAGTTTTCGATATACAGCACAATTCTGAAGCGTTCTGGGCGTTAGCAGCCGTCAAATCTGAACTGTTATAGGAGAAAGAATAATGTCGACAGCACCAAACTTCGTGCAGACACTGGAAGGCAAACCCTCTCTGGGAGAAAAAGTATACCATCCAGATTTCCACCTTACGTTAAAGCCGATGTGGCACCCAGATCATACCGAAGCCGAAGCTCGGGTAGCAAAGACAGACAGCCCTTACATCTTGGCTCATTATGGTAGTCAGAAAGCCGTTGAACATTATCTGTCTATGAGTATGCCGTCATTTGGTGGCCTTTGTTACCCACACGCTAAAGCTGACCGCATCTACTTTACTGAACGAATGATGAGTATCACGACACTTATTGATGATACAACGACGAACCCGGAAATACTGGGTAATCAAGAAAAACAACAGCATTTACGTCAACAATACCGAAATGCCATAAATGGAATAAAACCGCCTGACACGTTTCCAATTGCTCAGTTGTTGTATGAAGGTCTGCGACCCATTAAACAACAACTGGAGTCTAAGCCCAGAGTTTGGACGCGTATGGAAAGTTCCTTGCATACTATGATAGACCGACAAACCGATTCGCTGGCTCTGCAAATGAACGAGCTGACTTTTGAACGGTATCTTGAATTAAGACGTATTGATAATTACGGCGATTGGGCAGCGTTGATGACAGAGTACGCCATTGATGTGGATATGACGGATGTTCTAAATGAAGAGCCGTATCTTAATATCGCCAGAACCGCAGCCATAGATTCAATCACCTTAGTCAATGATCCTTATTCTTTTCGCAAAGAAATACACATTGCGGATTCTGTGAATTCCGTCTGGTTGCTGATGCGAAATGACGGACTGACTCTGCAGCAGGCTCTCTACGAACTGGCTCAAAAGGTTCGGGATAATGAAAAGAAATTAATACAGGCATGTAGGAAGGTATTGTCTGGAAAATATGGCACGCGTCCAGACGTTAAGAAGTATGTTGTGGAACTGGAGCACCTGGCCTCTGGCAATGCTGAGTTTCATGCCATTAGTACCCGGTATTTTGGGGAAGATTTCGCAGGAAAGCGGTTTGTTTCTGGTGAGATAGAGATCAAACCTCTCCCCTCGACAGATGAAGTTGCGGCGGTCGATATTGCTGGCTCTCCAATAACAAACCCTCTTGATAATAATCACTCCCCCAAAGGTAAGGAATGACGCTTCTGGGTATGGTGATTTGAGATTTCACGATCTCTGTTCCGTTGTTCAATGGGAGAAAATATCGCTCATGAACGCCCGGTCATTTACCGGGCTTTCATTGTCCGTGAGGGTTATGCCACCATTTCATCGCAGAAAAGACGGGCGAAACCAATTCCGTTCATGGCACAACTTTCGTCAACATCAGATACGTCACCACTGACCCCGACCGCGCCAAGAATGTTTTTTTCAGCGTCGCGGATCAGCAGCCCGCCGGGAACCGGAACCATGTTTCCGTGTGCGAGTACATTGACGGCGGAGATAAACGCGGGTCGATTGTCTGCATCCTGAGCGAGCTTTCTCGATGAACAACCGAGTGCCAGTGCGCCCCAGGCTTTAGCTATCGCAATGTCTGGGCGCATCATGCTTGAGCCGTCCTGACGCTGTAGCGAAATCAATTTACCTCCGCTGTCGAGTACTGCGACGGTCAGAGGCGCACTTTGGGTTTTCAGGCCAGCCTGAAACGTGCCATCGATGATGGCTAGCGCTTGTTGTAGAGTCAAACTTCCCATGTTATCTCCTGATTTTCTCTTCTACACGGCTCCTAAGAGCTCGTAACTTGGAAGGGTCAGGAAGGTGGCGAACTCGCTGGCTGTAGACAGCTTGAAGAAAAGGTCAGCAGTTTGTTCAAAGCGGCCAGCAGCATAACGAGCTTCACCCACTTCCTGTTTGATGGTGTCGAGTTCCTGATACAGCCATGTATGGAACAGTTGTTTGGTAAATTGCTGGCCGTCATCCAGCGTGATGCCGTGATGAATCCATTGCCAGATGTTTGCCCGTGAAATCTCCGCGGTTGCGGCATCCTCCATCAGGCCATAAATAGGTACACAGCCGTGGCCCTGAATCCAGGCCTCGATGTAATACAACGCGATGCGGATATTTTTCCGTACACCGGCTTCATCACGGCTACCGTCGCAAGGTTGCAGCAGGGTGGCTGCGCTGATCTCGTGGGTCGGGCTGACAAAATCGAGTTGATTGGGTTTACCCGATAGATTTTTCTCGAACACAGACATGGCCAGGTCCACCAGTGCAGGGTGCGCAACCCATGTGCCGTCGTGCCCGTTGAGTGATTCGCGCTCTTTATCCTCTATGACTTTTGCGGTTACGCGCGCCATTTCAGCCGGGTCCTTAGCAGGAATAAACGCAGACATTCCCCCCATGGCCAGTGCGCCGCGCTGATGACAAGTGCGTACCAGTAACTGGCTGTAGGCATTGAGAAAGGCTTTATCCATTCCAACGACATGACGATCCGGCAGGATACGATCTGGGTGATTTTTCAATGTTTTGATGTAGCTGAAGATGTAGTCCCAGCGCCCGCAGTTCATAGCGACGATGTGATCACGCATGGCATATAACATTTCGTCCATTTGGAACACTGCAGGTAAGGTTTCGATCAATACCGTGGCACGAATAGTCCCTCTGGCAACGCCGAAGTGATCTTCGGTAAAACGAAATACATCGTCCCACCATTGTGCTTCTTCCATACTTTCCAGCTTAGGAATGTAGTAATAGACACCCAGCCCTTTTTCGGCGCGAACTTGGTGGTTATGGAAGAAGTACAGTGCGAAATCCATCAGGCAACCGGGGATCGGTTTGCCGTTAAACTGGATAGATTGCTCAGGCAGGTGCAGGCCGCGTGGTCGAGCAATCAATAGGGCAGGGTTGTCCGTCAGCTGATAGTGTTTATTTTTGTTCTCATCATAGTAGCTGATGGTACCCTGATTGGCATCTCTGAGGTTAATCTGGCCTTCCACCATATTTGCCCATGTTGGAGAAGAGGCATCCTCAAAGCAGCACATAAAAACCTTGGCACCGGAATTCAGCGCGTTGATCACCATTTTTCGATCTACGGGGCCGGTGATTTCGACCCGACGATCTAAAAGCTCCGGTGGAGGCGTCGCCACTTTCCAGCTTTTATCCTCACGGATGGCTCGTGTGTCTTCTCTGAAGTCTGGCAGTTCACCGCTGTCAAACCGCTGCTGCAGTTCAGAGCGAGCCTGTAACAAAGCATCGCGTCTCGGCGCGAATTCGTTCACCAGCGTGTGCAAAAATGCCAGTGCGTCCTGAGACAAAATCGCGCGATAGTCAGAGTTATCCATGTTTCCCGTTACGTGCAGACAGCCTGTTTGTTCTTGTTCCGCCACATCGTTCAAACCCATTGTTTGTCTCCTTTAAACAATAC
>NZ_WXWP01000184.1:0-3755 GCF_009904765.1 Vibrio sp. V39_P1S14PM300 | reverse complement strand
AGGTAAGAGAAATGAAAAAATATAATAAGACCCTATTGGTAAGTGCAATAGCATTAGGGTTAATGTCAACGTCGGGCATTGCCAACAGTTACACCTCTTCAGACAGCGCAGAAACTCATGTCAATCTGGCCATCAATCCTATTTCGTATGACACCATTCTGGGTGAAAACGGCGCTTTTATCGACTTGGATACCGATGAGTTTATTCTTAACCAACAAGAGTGGTTTCAAATCCAAGTATACGCAGAAGGCGCACTGTCATTACCGATTACTGAAACCGGTATGAAATCCGCCTTGAGCATTCCTGACGACATCCCGTTTACGGATTTTCAGGCTTTACTGGATCAGTATGTGGAAGTACACGATAAGGCCTATTTCTGGAAGCAGGATTTGTATCCAGATATCGTGAAACTCTCTCTGACACTGGCGAACTATTCTGACATACAGAACAACCTGATTGACCCGATTAGCAATTCACTGAACGTCATTCTCAGTAAAGCCGCCCTGCAAGACGAGGCGTCAAAAGCAGAAGTCGAAAATCACCGTAAAATGGCGATTGGCTACATCACCGCGTTAAAAAACTTTTCTCTGCAGTATCAACAACAAGTGGCGGATATCGAAACAGAACTGCGCGACTTTTCCGCCGCGCTGGAAACACAACAAGCACAGCTCAATACATTAGAGAGTACTCACAGTGAGTATCTGACCGATGACGGGAGCGAACTGCAGCAACGCCTGAAAGATCTGCAAGACCGAATTAAGCAGTTGAATGCGGACTATGATCACTACACAACCGTTGCAGCCACCGCCGTCACTTACGCCTGGTTCCCTGCTGTTGCTATCCCTATCATGGGCGTATACGGCGACAAAGCGGAAAAAGCGCGTAAGCTACGCAACTCTTTGACCGAAGAAGCGGCTGACGTCGAATCAAAACTCAACTATACGCAGAAAATTTACAACACCTATCAACGTTCAACCCAAAGCATCCAGGTCATTTCAGAGAAAATTGATCATGCAATTCCGCACATCAATAAACTCAAACTGCACTGGCAAAAGCTGAATACCGATTTTGAGTCGCTACTGATTGCCTTGAATGCAGCAGAACAAGACGCATCAATCCTGGAGTCCAGTGTGTTCATGGGTGCAGCAGGGGCCATCGCTAACACCACAGTAGCGGAGAAAAACTGGAGAGATATCAGCGAGAAAGCCAAAGCTTTTGCTAATAATGCGTACATCCAAGAAATAAAGTAACACCTATAAATAAACTCACTGCCCGGCTTTTATTTCCGGGCATTAATTTATCCTGCGTATAAAAAATAATTTTAAGGAAAATTTTTATGAAATTTCTTCCTATTTTAATTTCACTGACTCTGTCACCCTCTATTGTTTTGGCAAACGACTGGCTGGAAGTTAATAATCTTCCTGGAAACGTAAATATTCCATCCTGGACAGAAAAAGCTTATATTAATAATTCTGTGATATCCCGAACCACATCCGACTTATACGTCAATTTCAGCGATTGGATAGCCGAACAGAATTTATATGTGACTAAACCGACTCGTGTTGTTTTGTTTGCCGATACACTAGAAATTGATGAGAACTTTAATCATCTGATCGACAATCAGAACATTCTGATCTTCGCTCGCCGTGTCATTGGCCATGGCACAGCCAACTTTGTTTTAGGCAAAGAAGGGGCTGTTGCTTCCTTTACCATCATTGCTGATCACGTTGAGCCGACCATTAATATTCTGGCATTTCGAAGCAACGACACCGTCAGCGTCGATAAACTCAATGACGCAGATACACTTGGCATTTCTGTGTTAACTGCCGGAGACACTTATCGCAGCGTGGACATTACCACCAACCTCAATGAATACCTGCTACAGCACACGGCCTCTCTGGTGGATATCGAGGGTCGCATCTTTGATGCTGCGAGCGCGGTGTTTGATACCAACCCTGTTGTGGCAGGTAAAATGATTGACTGGGCAGAAAGAACCCTGCGCTTGTCAGATGATGCCCTGGAAAAAGATCCCCTGCTTGCTGATTTGTATTTGCAGGCGGTTGCTTTTCAGCAGTTCATTACGCTCAGCGCGCAGTCCGACCAGTACGTGCCACGGCTTGACCGGACTTTGTATAAAGACAAATACCGCGCTTATCTGGATGCTATGGCTGCATATCAAGCCCAGTGGGATCTGGCTTCAGACCGCCAGACTAAAATTGAGGACAAGCTGGACGCCGCTCAACGAGCTCTGGACAATGTCACCGATGTCTTAAACGCGCAACAGTCTATCATTGATCAGAGCGACAAAAACATCAGCAAGCTTCATGAGAGCCTCAGTGCACTTGAAAAGCGCTACAATACACAAGAGCTGACGGCGCTGAGCGCACGAAGCAATTATGTTTATGGTGTTGAAGTGTGGAAAACGCAGCAGGAGCTAAACGCGGCCCTGCAGATTTTTCAGGCCATTGCCGAGCTCGGCAGCGCCATCAGCGGCGTGTTTACTGGCAACCTTGGGGCCGTTAACGACCTCACTGAGCAGCTATCCCAAACACCTGAAACCTTGTCTAAGGCCAAGAATCTGGTCACAAACATCAAGAACGTCACCGGCATTATTGACAACATCAGTAAATCCATCGGTGGAATCGCCAAGCTGACCAATGAAGCCAAAGGCAGTATCAAAATTCAAAAAATCGCCGGAGCCCTGGACACGTTTAATTTTGCGCTGCCAACGATTGAAGAGAGTAACCTTGCCTGGGATCTGATGCTGGCAGAAGTGCGCAGCAATCTGCGCTTTGCCGACAGTTTGGGTATCAAAGGCGCGCGACAATATCTATTGGAACTGGAGAAGCAGGTATTATTGGGGAAAGGCATCAACACCGCCCAACTCAATCTGGCTCACGAACAGGCGAAAATGCTGGATATGCTGTTAACTCAGGAAGTATCTCAAAATCAGCAAGCTCGATTGCAACAAGCTATCACGGATTACCAACAAGAATCCGGCCAGTTTGATATCATCGAGAAAGAGCTATCACGGATGCTGACTCACTTCAAACGCCCCATGTTCATTGCACTGGCCAATTACAAGCAAGCGTATAAGTACTGGGCATTAAAAGAAAGCAGCCTCAAACCATCACTCAACAAAAGTGCGTTGGATTATCAAAGTGATCTGGCTACGATTGAATCTGAATATCTCAACGCACTTGAGCGGTTTGACCCTGCACCACAAGACAGCCTGGCAGTCACAGATTTTATCATCGATGATCAGACGCAGTTACAGAGCCTGGCCGAACATGGTGAATTGAATGTGCAACTCGCGTTGGATAATGAAAAATTCTGTCGCTACGACCGCGTTCGCCTGTCGACTTTGCGTGTTTACCTGGAAGGCGAATCGTTGCCTTACGGTCAGGAATTCAACCTCAAGCTATCCAACTCAGGCAACTATCAGGATCGCTTCAAAGACCAACAATTTGCGTTCAGTTCAACACCACTTAACCGTTCGTTCGATTATCGCCTGGATGACGCTCAACATAACCAGACCAGTATTATTCTCGACGGCGCGGTGGCGAATAAACTGGCGTACGCGTATTTTGAACCGACCCCATTCACGACGTGGAATGTCAAAGTGGCGGATTTCGGCCAGGCCGATACTCAATATCTGCAAAACGTAGAACGAGTTCGCTTTGAATTTCTGGGCAGCGGTATTCCCGGAGAGCGCAACTGCAATCAATAACCACTCGAGGCTTCCCATCCGGGGG
>NZ_WXWP01000086.1:0-3783 GCF_009904765.1 Vibrio sp. V39_P1S14PM300 | reverse complement strand
CTTCACACAACCTAAGTCACCAAAATGAAATGCTTTTTATCGGATTTTCAGCACATTATTGGCCGGATTCGTGACGTAATTACGGCGATTTTGTAAGGAGAGTGTTGCGCAATATTAATGTGCCAGTTAACGAAAATAAGCCGGATGCATAAAAATCCCGGCAGACCAGCGTTATTTGACATAGCAGGCAACAAAGCAGCGCACCGCGGTTTCTATAGCGGCGTTTACCTGCTCGCAACTTGGCGGTGGTTGATGAGCAAGCAGTTGAGGCCAGAACACGCTCGCTTTGATACTGCCGATATATTGTTCTACGGCCTGGGACACATTCTCCACTTCCAGGACGCCGGCTGCAACGCCTTGTTTGACCCACACGGTTAAACCGTAACTGTCTCCAATCGCGGCGAATTTTTCCATCAACAGGCGTGAGGTGTGCGGACAACGGATGCACTCTGCCATCACCATACGAGCAGTCATCTGAAAGTCTTCAGTATTGATATAACACAGTTGCTGCTGAGTCAGAGTCTGCAACTGTTTGGCGACTGACACAGAAGGTTCAAACTGCAGGGCTTTTTGGTCATCAAAGCGACATATTAGCTTGTCTACAATAACTTCGAACAGGGCGTCTTTGTTGGGGTAGTACTTATAAAGCGTCCGCTTTGATACGCCGGCCTGTTTGGATATCCCTTCCATACTGGCCTGCTCGAAGCCTTTCTGAGAAAAAACTTCAATGGCAGATTTGATGATATCGTCTTGTTTTATATCGCTTCTTTTGACCATGTGGAAACCTGTAGAAGACTTAAGTAAACGATGGTGTTTACTTTTAACCTTGTGATGTCTAAAGTATACACCATCGTTTACTTTTCTGGGTAGCCAAATAGGTCATGAACATGAGTAATGTAATCAAAGCCTCGTTTGTTTCTCTTCTGGGTGTGATGGGTATCAATCAGGCCTCCAGATCAGACAGGCACAGTGAAGCGCTACAACAGAGTGCGCAGCTTCGTGCGGACCGAATCGCTCGCTCCCCGCAATTTCAAGACGGCAAAGCCATCGCGCGCATGCCGACCGTACCCAGCCCGGAAAGTATGTCGACCACCATGTGGAAGTTCTTTTTTGAACGTGGGCAACTGAAGCCGCAAGTGCGTCTGCCTCATCACCGGGTGGATTTGGAAGCCCTGGTTGAGCCAAGTGACGCGCTGCGTGTCACCTGGTTGGGACACTCTAGCTTGTTCATCGAAATGAACGCTACCCGGATTTTGGTCGATCCGGTATTTGAGTATGCCTCTCCGTGGGTCGCCAAGAAACTGTTTGACCGCAATGTTGACGCGCCAGTCACTCGCGAACGTTTACCCAAACCAGATGTCATTCTGATTTCTCACGATCACTACGATCATCTGGAAGAAGCGACCATTCGTTACTATGCCGATAAAGAAGTGCTGTTTTATGTGCCTCTGGCCGTTGGCAAACACCTGGAAAAATGGGGAGTGTCGCCGAACCATATCCGTGAGTTTGACTGGTGGGAAAGTCATCAGCTCAATGGCATTGAGTTTACTTCTGCGCCCGCTAATCACAACTCCGGACGTACCGGATTTGATTCGAACACCACATTGTGGTGCTCCTGGGCGCTGCGCAGTGAACAGGGCGCGTTGTTCTACAGCGGTGACAGCGCCTACGATCAGCATTTCAGGCAGATTGGTGAGCGACTGGGTCCGTTTGACATGGCGTTTATTGAAGTGGCTGCCAACGTTAAAGAGGGCAAAGGGTTTCCGGTAGAAAATTGGGGACATATGCAGGCGCGTCACACGTTAAAAGCGTTTCAGGATCTTGGCGCCGACAAATTGTTCCCGGTGCACTGGTCAACCTTCGAATTGTTCTCCCACAAATGGGATGAGCCGATGACGGATCTGATTGCGGAAGCAGAAGCCGCCTCAGCGAATCTGGTGACGCCCATGATTGGAGAGACGATTGAAGTGAAAAAAGAATTAAACACGTCATTTTGGTGGAAAAACCAAGAAATGAATTTGGTTAAAGCCAAGCTAAGTTATCAAAACTAGAATATATAACTAACTGACAAGTAGACAGAATATAATTCAAGCCTGCGAATTGCGGGCTTATTTATATGTCTACTAAATTACTGCTATCTTTTTCATATTTTCTTCATATACTGACCAAATAACGCACAATTTGAAGTGTGTCACATTGGTTAGGGAAGGAGAGCGTATGGAAAAAGGGGAAAGTCTGTTTCAGAAACAACGGATTAAGCGGTTTAACAGCTCTGTATGGACGGTGTTGACCGGCGTGCTGCTATCGCGCACCAGTTACTTCATGGCCTGGCCATTTTTGATTGTATTTTTGTATCGAGATTATGGCGCAAGTGCCGTTGATGTCGGTGCCATGTTAGCGGCGTCCGCTTTGGTGGGCGCATTCAGTGGCTTGTATGCGGGTTATTTGTCGGACCGTTTTGGCCGAAAGTGGGTGATGATAAGCGGCAGTGCGGTGGCAGCCGTGTCCTTTTCCGGTATTGGTCTGGCGAGCGAAATCTGGCATTTTTATGTACTGATCATTATTACCGGTTTGATGCGTCCGATGATTGAAGCGCCTTCTAAAGCGGTGATCGGCGACAATCTCCCTAACCTGAAAGACCGTGAACTGGCGCTCAACATCCGTTATTTTCTGCTCAATCTTGGCGGTGCGATTGGACCATTGATTGGTATTTCTCTGGCGCTGGCACAGCCACAAAAACTGTTTCTGGTGACTGGTGCTACATATGTTTTGTATGGTATCTGGGTATTTGTCGGTATCGAGCGACGCAAAAAATTCACCAAGCCGGATGTTTCACTGCTGCCGAATTTTCCAGCCACGCTTAGAGTGATCAGCAAAGACAATATTTTCGTGAAACTGATGCTGGCGAACTTTATCATGATGTTTGTTTATGCTCAGGTGGAGTCGTCGATTCCACAGGTCATCGTACGCAGCCCGATCGAAGACTCGGCGCAACTGATCGCTATGCTGGTGTTGATCAACACCCTGACCATCGTAACTTTTCAGTTTCCGATGTTGAAATGGCTCGAACACGTTCCGTTGTTTGCCCGGACCCGGATCGGTATGGCGTTGATGGGCGTCGCGCAACTGGGCTTTTTATTCACGCCAGTGGACTGGCCGGTTGGCTGGGCGTTGGCCAGCTTTATTCTTAGCCTGGGGGAGGTGATCGCGTTCCCGACACTCAATGTCCAGATTGACCGATTGGCCCCACCGCATTTGCGTGGCTCTTATTTTGGTGCGGCAGCACTCTACTCGCTGGGTTTCGCAGTGGCTCCGTTGGCTGGTGGTATCGTGATCGAATCACTGAATCCGAACTGGTTGTTCAGTCTGTGTGCCGTATTATGTGGGGTGATGATTTGGTTGTATTGGCGCGCCGAACATTGCGAAGATACGGTTGAGCGCGAGACCACACAAGCGGAAACCGCCTGAATGCTAAGCCCTCGATTGAGGGCTTATTTACGCCACTTTCTCGGCGGCCAGTGTTTCCAGCCGAGCATATATTAGCCGCCAGAACAACCACGCCACCAAACTCGCCGCAGTAATCAACACGACACTGTTGTCCCAGTTCTCGACAAAGTGGGTGATATCGCCCTCGGTTTGAGCGATGAAATCATTCATACCAGTATCTTGTTGTTGAGAATGTTGACTTGAGTAGACGTCCTTATCTACTTTTTAAAAATCAATCAATTAAGATTTCCTTTTGTTTGGAGCGATACCGCCTGATACAAGTCCACTGGTGGTACG
>NZ_WXWP01000043.1:0-3853 GCF_009904765.1 Vibrio sp. V39_P1S14PM300 | reverse complement strand
GTTGCACACAGAAGGCACAGTATGATCAAATTTAACTCTATGAGTATTAAACAAAAGGTTGTTGTTGGTATTACGCTCGCAGTTTTAGCGTCGACCGTCATCGTGGGTTATATGGCCCAAAAACAGGCACGTGATGTGCTCGAACACCGTCTCATTGATATCGAATTACCGTCGATGCTCGATCAGATCCGGCAAGAAGTGGACAGTCAGGTTCGCCAGCTGATTTTTGCTGCGGAACAGATGGCCAATAACGAGTTCGTCAAGCGCGTGATCCGTGATGAAAACATCGATCCGGCGGAAGAGACGTTGCTGGTCAAGCAACTGAATAACATCCGCAATCAGTACGGTTTGAATGACGCATCGGTTGCTAACCGCAACACCGCATTCTACTGGAACCAGGGCGGTTTCCTGCGCAAACTGAACCGTCAACAAGATGCGTGGTTCTACGGTTTTGTGCAATCGGGTCAGCAGACGATGGTCAGCATGTTCCAGGAAGCAAATGGTGACGTAAAAATGTTCGCTAACTACCAGAACGCGTCTGGGTTTAGCATGTCAGGCCTGTCTAAATCGATGGACGATATGGTGAAGCTGCTCAACGGCTTCCGTATCGAAGACAGCGGATTCGTCTTTTTGGTCAATGCAGGCGGAGAAGTTCAGATTCACCGTGAAGCCAGCAAAGCGAAAGCCTCTATTGATAGCCTGTATGGTCGAGAGGCGAGCACCTTGCTGAACAAGTCAGGCTTTAACCTGATTGAGACCGAATACGAAGGCAAAGACGTATTTGTTGCCAGCCAGTACATTCCGTCGATGGACTGGTTTGTTATCGGGATGGTGCCGGTTGATGAAGTCTTCGCAGATCTCAACGCCGTTGCTCAGCAAATGCTGATCACGACCTTGGTGGTGGCTGCGCTCTTTATTGCCATGGGCTTGCTACTGGCCAACAGCATCGCAAATCCTATCCGTGCGATCGCGCAGCGCTTTACCGATTTGGGTAAAGGCGACGGAGATTTGTCTCAGCGCATCGAAGTGAAAGGAAGTGACGAGATCGCGCAACTGTCGTCCGGTTTCAACGGCTTTATTGAGAAAATTCATGAGTCGATGAAAGAGGTGGCATCAACCAGCCACTCACTTCAGGAAGCGGCTGAAAGCGTTTCGGATAAAGCCAGCACGACACATGACAACAGTCAGGTGCAGCGCGATCAGACACTGCAAGTGGTGGCGGCGATCAATGAAATGGGCGCGACCATCAGTGAGATCGCGACCAATGCGGCAACGGCAGCGGAAACCGCTAATGAAGCGACAGACAACACCCAGCAAGGGCAGAGTGTTGTGACACAAGCCAAAGACGCCATCAGTCGCCTGGCGGCGGACATTGAAAATACAGGGCAGGTTGTTGAGCAACTGGCGTCAACCACACAGGACATCGGCTCGATACTGGATGTCATTCGCGATATCTCCGAGCAGACCAACCTGTTGGCGTTGAACGCGGCGATTGAGGCTGCTCGTGCGGGTGAGCAGGGACGTGGTTTCGCGGTTGTTGCGGATGAAGTGCGTAATCTGGCCAGCCGTACCGCGGATTCAACTGAAGAGATCCAGAGAATGATCAATCAGTTGCAAAACGATGCACACAATGCGGTGTCTGCGATGGAAGCGGGTAAGGCCGTCACCTTTGAAGGGGTATCGGCGTCGGATGAAGCGGTTCAAGTGCTGCTGAACATTTCTGAGCGTATCCATGATATTTCGGACCGCAATACTCAGGTAGCAACCGCGACCGAGGAACAGTCGACAGTGGTGCACACCATCAACATGAACATTGAAGAGATCAATGGCATCAATGAAGCCACCACCAGTACCGCGGAAGAACTGGCACAAGCGAGCCTTGAGCTGCGTGAGTTGTCCGGACGTCTGGATCGTATGGTGGGCAGTTTCAAACTCTGATCGACCCGTTCAGTAAATTGGCATAACTGGGGTGAAGCAGGTAAACTTCACCCCAGATTTGTTTTACTAGGTAAGTATCATGAGCGATTTTGAAAAAGAACTTGAAGAGATGGTGCAAGCGGAATCTGACACGCCAGAAGTTCAACTGCCTTCTCTGGAAGAACAGAAAGCCATTGCGGCTGAACTGAAAAAACTCGAAGCGGAAGGCAAACTGACGCCTGAAATTCTCGAGCAGTATTTCGGCAAGTTTTACGCGAAGACCGATGCGCCTATTCATTAAATCCGCGATGATGTCTCTATCAACAAAAAAGACAGCCAAATGGCTGTCTTTTTTATGCTTAGAAGATGGGATTATTTCACGATCCAATCAATCTGTTCACCAGCGCGAATCGGCACGACGATGTCGCTGCCAAAGGGCATGCTCTCTGGAACAGTCCAGGGCGCTTTGGTCAGGGTGAC
Organism: Vibrio sp. V39_P1S14PM300; assembly: GCF_009904765.1. Classification (NCBI taxonomy): domain Bacteria; kingdom Pseudomonadati; phylum Pseudomonadota; class Gammaproteobacteria; order Vibrionales; family Vibrionaceae; genus Vibrio; species Vibrio sp. V39_P1S14PM300. The sequence goes on along the minus strand of NZ_WXWP01000043.1, from coordinate 1,456 downwards.
GGTGTCCGCATTACGCGGTAAACCATAGAAGTCAGGACCGTTGTGGCTGGCGAACGCTTCTAAATTTGCCAGTTTGCCTTCCTGTTCAAAGACTTCAGCATACAACTCTAGCGCAGCGTGCGCGGTGTAAGAGCCTGCACAACCACAGGCAGACTCTTTGTGGCCTTTGGCGTGCGGCGCAGAGTCTGTTCCGAGGAAGAATTTTTTACTGCCACTGGTGGCCGCTTCTATCAGGGCTTTCTGATGGGTATTGCGCTTCAGAATGGGCAGGCAGTAGAAGTGAGGTTTAATGCCGCCAACCAGCATATGGTTGCGATTGTACAATAAGTGGTGGGCGGTAATTGTGGCGGCAACATTGTCGTTCGCCTGTTTGACGAAGTTGGTAGCATCAGCTGTCGTGATGTGCTCAAGTACGATTTTTAAGCCCGGGAAATCGTTCACAATCGGAGCCAGCACGTTGTCTAAAAACGCTTTTTCGCGGTCAAAAATGTCCACATCGTGGGTAGTCACTTCCCCATGCACCAGCAGTAGCATGCCCACTTCTTGCATCGCTTCCAGAACGGGATAGATATTCTTCGCTGATGTCACTCCTGAATCTGAGTTGGTGGTTGCGCCCGCAGGGTATAACTTGGCGGCCACGACAACGCCTGAGGCTTTGGCTTTGCGGATTTCTTCAGGAGAGGTGTTATCGGTGAGGTAAAGGGACATCAGAGGCTGGAATTGGGGACTTGGCTGCTCAGCCATAATACGGTCGCGGTAGGCGATGGCCAATTCGGTATTGGTAACTGGTGGGACGGTGTTTGGCATAATCAGTGCGCGGCCATTATAGCGGCTTATATCGCGAACGGTATCGGTCAGAACATCACCATCGCGAAGATGAACATGCCAGTCGTCAGGACGAGTAATCGTAAGTGTAGTCATTCAGGGCTCCCACCATTGAAAAGTTACTGATTGGAGCCTAAACGTAAGTGAAAACTGTGAAAGCAAACGCTTACGCTTAGGCGACAGGATGATAGAGGAATTGCGCGTCTATTTCATCCTATTTTTCAGATTCATCAGCAGGAGTGGTAAAAACCGGCTTATTTCATGATCAGCCACAGGGCATGAATCATACCCGGAACGAAGAAGAAGAAAGTGAGAATCAGGTTGATGATGAAATCTTTCCCCAGCCCTTTATCGACGAATACTGCCAGTGGTGGGAGCAGGACACACAGGATGATCATCAGCAGTTTGTTTGTATCGTTCATTATTTTACCTCGGTATTGAGTGACAACTAGACGCCATAAATTTGACAATATTATCGGAAATTTGATCCCGGTCACGCAATCTTATCAGGTCAGGAATCTGTCAAAACTTATTTATATTTTATTGAGTTATCGATTACTGACACCGTGTAGACTGCCAAGTGACGAAACCTGTTGTGTGGGATCCACACTCCGATCACACAGAATTATAG
>NZ_WXWP01000229.1:0-3933 GCF_009904765.1 Vibrio sp. V39_P1S14PM300 | reverse complement strand
CAATAAATTAACTATAAATGCGCTTTGCTATTTTTCCCTGACTCTTTCTAGGCACTTATTGATCTAAGTGTTTATCAACGCGTTTACTTTTATGTTGATGTGTTTTTTATTTAAGCAAAAAACCACATTTTGCTTACAGGAAATGAGAAATTATGACCAGCAGTGAATTGCTAGCCAAAAGTCGCCCGCTGACGGCGAAACTCGCGGACAATAAGAAATACGTTGTCACCCATTTAACGGGAGAAGAAGCAGTTTCTGAAGGTTGCCGTTTTTCATTGTCTGTGGCCTCAAACGCAGAAATCAACGAAAGCAACCTCGGTAAGAGTGTGTCAATCTCACTTGAACAGTTGTTTGAAACCCGAACCTTGTCTGGTTTGTGTATCTCGATTGAATTCACCGGTTTCAGTCAGGAAAAACAACTCTATTTCTATCAGATTGAAGCCGCCGATCCTCTGGCGTTACTGGCCTATCGACGTAACCGAAAGATCTTCCAGAATATGACCACCAAACAGATTCTGGATACGTTACTTGGCGATAGCGACTTTAAAAACTATTTTTCGTTTTCGGTATCCGGCGGTGGCAAAAAACATGACTATTGCGTCCAACTGGATGAAACGGATCAGCAGTTTATCCGGCGCCTGCTCGCCAGCGAGGGCTGGCATTTTCATGTCCGTCATGATTCGGGTAAGCCGTCGGTGGTGATCGCCGACTCTAACCAAAGATTTGAACCAATACCTGAACCCAAACTGTACTACCAGGACGGTAGCCAGGCTGCACATCGGGCACTCAGCAACTGGAGCCACGCCACGCACATGGGCAGCGCCAAAGTGTCGTTGGCGGACCACACTCAGGCACTGGCAGAAGTGTTTGAAAGCGGCGAGCGTAAAAGCGCGTTTGACAGCTCCCCATCGGCGCTGGCGCAAAACTGGTTTGGTCTGGGGCTCGACAACAAAAACGAAGCACGTGATGCCGCCAAACGCCAGATGGACGCACTGGATGCGGTCAAATCGGTCTCCAAAGCCAGTTCCAGTATTGCAGCGCTGGCCTGTGGCTTTACCTTCCGTCTCAATCAACACCCGCTCAGTTCAATGAATCAGGAGTACATTGTTACCCGGCTGACTCATCACGTTTCCACCGACGAAGGTGGTACATCGCCGGTGTATCGTAACCAGTTCCATTGCATTCCGGCTTCAGTCACCTATCGCCCTCAGGTTCAGGATAAGCCCAAAGTGCACAGTGTCCATACTGCCTCCGTGACCGGCCCCAGCGGTGAGGAAATCTACCGCGATAAAGCCGGACGAATCAAAGTCCAGTTCCACTGGGACAAAGACGGTAAGCGTGACGAAAACAGCTCCTGCTGGCTGCCTGTATCACAAGGGCTAGCCAGCAAAGGGTTTGGCGCTCAGTTCACGCCGCGTATCGGCGACGAAGTATTGGTGCAGTACATCGACGGCGATCCCGATCGCCCGGTGGTTACGGGCTCGCTCTACAACACCAAAAACGCAGCGCCTTATAGCGCAGCTTCGCAAAGCGGCCTGAAAACCCGTTCGACCCCGAAAGGCAGCAGCAAACAAGGCAATGAACTGCGCTTCGAGGATCAGAAAGACAAAGAACATATCTTTCTCCATGCGGAAAAAGATCTGCTGATTGAGGTTAACAACGATAATCAGACTACGATCAAAGGAGCGAAACGCACACAAGTCGACAAAACGGTGGCCCTGAATGCCAAAGAAGCCATTCAGGTTGAGGGAGATAAAACCCTCACTGCCAAAAGTAAGGAAGACTGGACCGGAGACAGCGGCAAAGATCTCAACCTGTCGGCGGCATCCAACATGGCGTTATCGGCCAAATCGTCGGTCACCGTCGACGGCAGTACGATATCGCTGAGCGGAAAAAGCAAAATTGAGCTCAAAGTCGGCGCCAGCAAAATTGAGATCAGCGCCAGTGGCATCAAGATTGACGCACCTCAGGTGGCGATTAATGGACAAGCAAAAGCCGAAATGAAGGCGGCAATGGTCAACATCGAAGGACAAGGAAAAGCCGATGTAAAAGCCGCACTCGTGACGGTAAACGGCAGCGCTATGACGCAGGTTAAAGCTGGCGCCATGGTGCAGATTCAGGGAGCGATAGCAAAGGTAAACTAATGACTTTACGCAAAATTCCATATCAATACGCCAGGGACATCATTGAATTTTATTCGCCAAATGCGCAGTTTAGTCAGTTGGCCGCCGATGAGTGCTCCCCCACAGAGGTGATTAACGCCGCGATGGAGCAGGAAATGTTTGCGGACGCAGTCACATTTCTCGCCCACGCCATGCCGGTCAGGGAAGCCGTATGGTGGGCCGCCTGCTGCGCCGCTACGCGCAGTGACTGGAATGAACACGAAGCCAATGCCGTTCGCGCGGCGAAAGCCTGGGTGCATACCCCGGACGAGACCAGCCGTCGTCACGCCGAACAAATGGCCGATCTGGCCGGGCTGGAGTCCGGCGCTGGCTGGGCCGCGCAATCGGCATTCTGGAGTGGCGGCAGCATGACCAAACCCGATGATCCCATAGTGCCGCCCCCGCCTTACCTTTACGCGCAGGCAGTGGCCGGCAGTATCAACCTCAGCGCCGTCTTACCCGACGGTGAACACGCCAAACAGCGCTACCGCGACTTTATCGACATCGGCCTGAACATCGCCGCTGGCGGAAACGGCGAAAGCTAGGAGTTTTTATGTTACCCGCAGCCCGTGCCACCGACATGCATATGTGCCCAATGCAAACCCCGGCACCCGTGCCCATTCCGCACGTCGGTGGCCCGTTATTGCCCCTGCCCACCACGGTATTGATTGGCAACCTACCGGCGGCCACCATGGGTCAAATGTGCGTGTGCGTCGGCCCACCAGACAGCGTAGTCAAAGGCAGCGCCACGGTGCTGATCAACAACAAACCCGCCGCACGCATGGGCGATCTTACCGCCCACGGCGGCACGATCGTTATGGGCTTGCCAACGGTACTGATTGGTGGGTGAAGGGAAGGATAAACCGCAAAGGAGCTGAATTGCTCCTTTGCGGTTAGGGGGAGTTAAGGAAAGCAAGAGCGGTAGAATGTCATAGGCCTTTGAATAATTCAGCTCTGTGGTAGGCAAGATACTTTTTATGCTCATTTCTTATTTCAAATGACATGCCCTCGCTGACACCAATTATCTCTGGATTTTCTAAATCACTGGCGATCATAACCCGACCATGCTCATCAAACGAAATGAAGCCAAGATCGAATGCTTTATCCAGATTTGCCAACAACAACAAACCATTATACTTATCCAAACGTTCTTCGTTACTGGAAGCTCTCCATGGTTTGATGTGCGACGCGATAAGGATCTGAGTATTTTTATAGCCAGTCACCGCACATTTTCTCCACAATTGAATCAATTGTGTTCTAAAAATCCCTTGCCCTATTCTCGTGCTTACTAATATCTTCTTTTCTGTATCCGTTAGATTATCGTCAGACATGACTTGTCTGATATCTGCATTCACATCAACTTGTGCCAGATCGACAAGAAATTTGTGGTAACTCGATAACGCGGCACTATACATTCCATTACCTTTGCTATCATGACGCTTGAATGTATCTAACTGCCTGGCTTTTTCTTCCACTTGCAGAAATTGACGATAAGATCCTATGTCGGTGATAGGCTCTCGGATTTCTCCAGCGTCTTTCAGCCATTTTGAAATTGAGAATCTCACAGCCTTAGAATAGTTCTCAGCTGTTTTTTCTTTCTTGCCGATATCGATCAGCCACTGAAAGTATAACGCAGCTAAATCCGATAGGTTCGACACCAAGGCATCTTTAAGTTCATTTGATACAATAGAGCTTTTCATAAAATGAAATAGCTCGTCATCTAGATAAGCGTAAGAAATCGCTTTGGCCGAATATCGGTTGGTATTAAAAG
>NZ_WXWP01000249.1:0-4019 GCF_009904765.1 Vibrio sp. V39_P1S14PM300 | reverse complement strand
AATCCGAGGTATATACGTTGAATTTTATTAACTCTTTCAAAATATTAAGTTTCAACACTAACTTATCATTGCGAGGGAAGGGGGCTTTTGCATTATTGCTGGCGGGCCTGTTTTCATTGTCGTCTTTTTCTGCACTCGCAAGTGTAATGCTCTCCACCAAAGGTGAACAAAAAACGTTGGTTTTACTGGTGAATTTTCAGGAGAACCCGAATGAGAAGCCCCTGTCTTTGTCGGATGCCGACAGCTTGGTTTTTGGTGATGTAAACAATTTTTACCGAGAGAGTTCGTACGGTCAAACCTGGTTAACCGGTCAGGTTTCAGGTTGGTATACCTTACCAGTCTCAAATCAAACCTGCGATTTAAACGCGGTCCAAGAGGCGGCGGACAAAATGGCGGCGGCGGATGGTGTTCCGGTGGCTGATTATGAGCGTATCATCTATTTAATGACGGAAACCACGTGCGGCGTAGCGGGATCTGCCAGTATGCAAGGTGTGCCGTCAAGGGCTTATATTAACAATGTGTTCACCGCAACCAATATTGCGCATGAACTGGGGCACAACTTCGGGCTGCACCATTCACGAGCACTGGATTGTGGCGAACAAACGCTATCGGATCACTGTACTACCTATGAATACGGGGACACGTACGACGTTATGGGTAACCCGGATATTGGTTACTTCAATACGTTCCAAAAAGAACAACTCGGTTGGTTGGATGGTGAAAACGCCTCTAAAACCATCAATGTGACTCAAGATGGAACCTACACTATTACCAATTATGAAGACCAGAGCAATAAGCCGGTTACGATCAAAGTGCCTCGGGGTATCGACCCTGAGTCCGGCAATATGCGCTGGTTTTACATCGAATACCGTCAGTCAGTAGGCTTTGATAACTTTTTGGATGCACGATCTTATCGGTTGTATCGTGGTGACGTTACCGATGGCATCATTATCCGCACGGCGACGGATGGCGATGCGCGCAGCAGCAATTTGCTCCATTTTAAAACGAATTCGGAGTTCCGCAATGTTTTCGGTCGTAATGACTGGTTTGATCCGGCCATGGCGGTTGGTGACAGTTACGTCGATCCGGTTTCAGGTGTCACGCTTAGCTTGATCAGCGCGGCGAATGGCAGCGCAGAAGTGAGTGTTGTATTTGATGGCGCCAATGGGAGTGAGCCAGGCAATAAGGTGTGTACCAATAACTCGCCAGAACTGAGTGCTGTCGCGATGACCGACAATGCAGTATTGGCGGGAGAAACGGTGTCTTACCTGGTGACCGTCACCAACCGTGATACCGTGGATTGCGTCACAAGCAGCTTTGATGTTCGTGCTTCGGTTCCGAGTGGCTGGCAGGCAAACAACGAAGCGTTGACACTGGCTCCGGGTGAGACTGGTCAGGTGATGATTTCCGTCGCTTCTTCAGCAGATGCTGTGGCAAATGACTATTCAATTGCAGTAAGCGCGACCAACAGTTCGGCGTTGGATTCCAGCACGATAGCCACTGTGCCATTCACCGTTGTTGCAGATGACAGCACCTCTTCAGCACCGATCGCGGTAAATGATAATGTTGTTATGTCTTCAAAGTCTGCAGTGACGGTCGATGTGTTAGCGAACGATATTGTTGAGGAAACCGCGTCAGTGTCTGTGATCTCGTTCACTCAGCCTAGCAAAGGCCGCTTGGAAATGTTGTCGGACGGCACACTGCGTTACACGCCTGAAAAGCGTTTCAAAACCAGTGATAGTTTCAGCTACACCATCAGCGATGGCAAAAACAGTTCGACGGCACGCGTATCTGTGACGCTGGAGGCGTCATCAGGGGGAGACTCTTCGGCAGGCGGCCCGGGTAACGGCAAAGGCAATAAAAAGTAAGCCTAACAAAAAAGATGCCTGATGAATCAACATCAGGCATCGATCAGTTTATCTACGACAACTTGTTTACGTGTCTTTACTCAGGGCAGTTTTCAGGCTCTGGGCATTCAGGGCACAGTTTACAAGTTGCCTCTGCGGCCATCACATTGACAGTTCCGCCAAATACGGTGATACCGCTGGCATCAACCATATCGGTGAAGCCTCGGACTTCTTCGCCAGGTAATGGTAAGCCTTCACCCATTTGAGGAACAGGATCATAGTTACCTGCGAAATCAGCACATTCTCCCGGATCCAGCGCAAATGGAGAACCTAATTCCATTCCATCCTTCATGTACGTTGGTCCATCGCTATCTTCGCTGTCGGTAACGGCAATGCCTTCAACAGTCACAATAGAGTTGTTACAAACACTACCGCTGTAGTTGATTTGCAGGCCGTATTCATGAAGACCCGTTTCTTCAAACCGGTTTTTCACAACTACGTCACAGTCTTTTTGCAGTACCAGTTTGCCAGGGATGTTTTGAGACGGACAGTCGAAGGTATCATCATCGTCAACCGCAGTGACACCGCCTGTCGCAATTGCAGCCGATACGGTTGCTTTGTTCATGATACCGTTCTGATCCACTCTCAACATACCGTTAAACTCTTCTGAGTCACCGACCGCGAGCATGGCCAGATCGAATTGGTGAGTACCATTATCCAAGTCTTTTTCTTCGGCAGTGACATCGATCGCTTTGATATCATACAAAGGGAGTTGACCAGTGTTTTCTACTGTCAGAGAGTAATTGTATTTCAATGATTGACCATCCTCACCGACACCGCCAAATGTACAGGTTTTGGTGATTTTGATCTCGGGTTTACCCGGGGTGTAACAGAACGAGATATGACTCAACCCCGCATATTTACCATTTTTACCGACAGGGGAGTGCAGACCGCCATCAGAACTCACCAATAGTCCATCAGAGTAGTACTCATATAGGTTACCGCTAGGGCCGCCTTTGACAAATACACCTTGAATAATGACAGCGCTTGAACCTTGATCCCATGAGAAGGTTTTGGAGCCTTCTTGCACGGCAATCATAACTTCCAGTGTTCCGTCACTGTATGTACCGTCAGCAACAGGTTCGACCCTTAACTCCCTTAGATCAGGAATGTCCATCAAAAGGTCTGAACAAGTCGGGTTGCCTTCAGACTCCATAGGCTGTACACCTTGATCGGATGGGTCACCTGCGGCCGCTTGCACATTCTGAAGGCCCAGAATGGCACTTAAGGCTAGCAGCCATCCAAGTTGTTTAAACAAGTTTCCTATGTTAGATAAGCTGGTACAACAGAGCTCCCTGCTGTGCCACCATGCTTTCGTTGTTGCTTTCATAAAACCTCCTGCGGGTATGGGGACAAGACTTGCTGTTCCATACAACCGCCATCGTTGTTCTTACTGAAATAAGTTTGGTACCGCGACTGACAGTAAGCATAGAGTGTTCCATTTTTAACTTTATGTATTTAAAGGGAATTTATTTTTATACATGTAACGGTGAACAGTTTGGCTGTGCAACAAGAGGCTAAGAGATCAAGAGACATCCGGTTAACTTGCTGAATGTGTTGAATTAGAGGGGAGTCAATACGTTGTACACGATGCGAACAACGTGTAACACCGACGAACACAGTGTGACTATTTTATTAAGTTGCATATCCTTCGCGCATAAGACCTGAGATAGGCTGTTGATTGGACATATTTAAACGTTTGATAATTTCCATTTTCAACGATGAAAATTTCTAGATTTATATTGGTGGTGAGAGAAGTGAAGGTTTATGGTTACCAAATTTAATGGTTAAATGCCAAGATTATTTGTGTTGTTCGATTATACCCTCATCCATAGAAAGTATTGATAATGCTATTGTACAAATCAATTTGACCAGTCTACTTAAGATATTATGATAGATAATATCTTATACAGTCTTCTTATTTCTGAACGTTGTGATTTTTAATGAGTTAAAAAGCCAAGTATAGAGAGTTATTTATGAGTGAAAAAACAACGGAAAAATCGCGAAGCCTATCCATAGACTTGCTGTGGATGGGGGCTATCTGGTTCGGGAGCGTGATGACGCTTGGTGTTGTCGCCACAGGCTTTCGAGCGTTGATGCAGGCTGCCGGAA
>NZ_WXWP01000416.1:0-4025 GCF_009904765.1 Vibrio sp. V39_P1S14PM300 | reverse complement strand
CCAACTTGGTTCACCATCTTCACCGATTTGGTGTGCCTATCACCTTTTGTGCATACGCTCTGTGTGAGCGCGTCAGTCTCAGGTAAACTTCTCAGTATAATCTTGTATCTAAAAGAGAACTGCCACATGCAAAGCGCCGAATACTTCATAGACCATCTTAATCTTCAACCACACGTAGAGGGCGGCTATTACTGCTCATCGTTTCGTTCCGACACACCGTTTGATGAAAACCGCCCACTCTGGAGCAGCATTTACTTTTTGCTGCGTACCGGAGAAGTCTCTCATTTTCACCAACTGACCGCCGATGAAATGTGGTATTTCCATGCAGGAGAGTCGCTGACTATTTATATGATTGATCCAGAGGGGCAACTGACCACTCAGCAACTCGGTCTGGATATTGAACGCGGTGAAAAGCCTCAGGTACTCGTACCGAAAGGATATGTTTTTGGTTCCGCGATGAATCAGCCTGGCTTCTCGCTCGTTGGCTGCATGGTATCACCTGGTTTTACATTTGAGGATTTCACGCTTTACGATCGGAATGGCTTACTCAATCGCTATCCTCAACATCGCGACGTGATCTTAACCCTAACCCGAGAAGCCTAACGACTTCTATAGGATCGATTGCGACACCGGATAAAACACCAGTTGTTCGTTTTCTACCATGAAGCAGTCCATACCTGCGTTATGGGCTGCGCTTTTGCCCAGTTCCGTGTCTTCAAACACAACGCAGTCACTCGCTTTGAGGCCTAATTTCTCAGCCGCAAGGAGAAACGTGTCTGGCGAAGGCTTGTGGTCCTGCACATCGGTGGCAGACACCACGGCTTGCAGCTTGTCCAGTAGGCGGGCATTGTCGAGCAGACGCAGCGCGCTCTCCCTCTGGCTCCCAGTGCCAACCGCCATCTTTTTGTGACCCATATACTGATCCAGAATCTCAGTCGTACACGCAATGAGCGCAGGGGGCGTATCGATGCTGGCAAAAGCATCCATTTTGAAACGTGAGACCTCACTAGGTAGCAGGTTCATGTGATACTTACGATTGATTTCATTCGCAATTTTAAAGCTCGGCATACCACCCAAACTGTGCAGCCATACTTGATCAAAGGGAAACTGAAAATGCTCGGCGGTTTTAGCCCACGCAGCGAGGTGCGCAGGCATGGTATCAAGCAGCGTGCCATCCATATCAAAAATAAGGCCTTTGTATTTGGCAAGTTCGAGGGTCATGTTATCTCCCGTCGGTTTATTGTTAAATTTGGCATTCTGGAACAATTGTCATATTTCTGTAGTTTTTTATTACACAAAAGTACCAGATAATACAATTACATATGGTGCTAAAGTTATTTTTCAGCACAGCATATATTGATATGCACTATGAATAGTGCGTAGTATCATCAAAAAACATAATAATTCACGTCAGATATTCTTTCATCAGACTTAAGGTAATCTCATGAATATTAAGCAAAAGTTGTATTCATTGGGTGTGATTGCTATTTTGGGAATTGCGTTTCTCGTGGGAGCTACAACCCACTTCACTCAAACCACCGGAGAACTGAGCCAAGCCACTCAACTTGTCGACAAATTAGAAATTCGTCTTCTCAATCTTCGTCGTAATGAAAAAGACTTCCTGCTTCGCCACGACGCCAAATATCTGGATAAATTCGAAAAAAATATTACCACGTTTTTAAGCCTTGAAAGTGAACTTTCTGGGTTACTGAGTGAACACAAGTTGCCATCCAGTCAACAACTGCGTACTGATATCCTTTCCTACCAAAAAAGTTTTCAGCAGTTGGTGGCCGGGTATCAAACGCTGGGCCTGAAGGCGGATCAAGCACTCAGAAATGACTACTATACGGCTTTCTCAGCACTGGAATCACGACTTGGCAGCGAAGACCTGGTCAAGCTCTTTGAATTTGATGAAAAAGTGGAAGCTGGAGAGCTGGACGCTCAATTGTTGACCGACGTCCCAGCCCCACAATTTCTGAAAACAGCAAATGCACTGGTTGCGCAAAAACAAGTGATTGGCCTCAAATATGACCAGGGCTTGCTCGGAGAAGCACGTACCCGATCGCACTCGGTAGAAAAGCAGTTCAGCGACTTTTCTACCAAGCTGAATGAGCAAATTGACGCGAATAACCAACAAGTATCGACGATGAAAACAGCGATTGTCGGTATTATCGTGGTACTTATCGCAGGTTTCATTTACTGGATCTCGCGCTCCATCAACCTTCAGGTTGCGTTTCTGCTCAATACCATTCAGGAAATCGCCCGAACCAACAACGTCGGCATGCGTGCTAACCTACAAGGGAAAGATGAACTCGCTTCGATCGGCACTTACTTCAACCGCTTGCTGGAAAAACTGGAAGGACTGATTTCGGGCACTCAAACGAAAGCGGGCCAGCTATCCAGCAACACCGAAACTATGCACGGTGAGTTGCAGAGTGTGATTGAACAGTTCCACATTCAGGCTGATCACACCACATCCATGGCAACAGCCGTTCAGGAAATGGTCGCGACCATCAGCGAGATATCTGAAAGCACGTCAGTTGCGGTCGAAGGTGTCCAGCAGGCGTCTGTGAACGCTCAGAATGGCCGAACGGTCGTCGAGTCCACCGTAAGCAATATCGGCCAACTGTCTGCCACATTGGAAGACAGCCAAAATTCGATCTCATCACTTAATGATCATGTGGCGCAAATTGGCGGCGCGGTCAATATCATTCAGGATATTGCAGAGCAAACTAATTTATTGGCACTGAACGCGGCAATTGAAGCGGCGCGTGCTGGTGAGCAAGGCCGCGGATTTGCCGTGGTGGCCGATGAAGTGCGTGCGCTTGCCAGCCGTACACATCAGTCGACAGAAGAAATCACCAAGGTGGTTTCGGCGATTCAACATCAAATGTCTCAAGTGGTTGATGACATCAATCAATGTAACCAGCAAGGCCATGAAACACTTGATGCTTCCCAGAAGCTCGATGACAGCCTGAGCCAAATTATTCACGACATGGAAAACATTCAGGCCAACTCAGAGCGAATTGCGTCTGCAATTGAAGAACAAGGCATCGTGATGAATCAGGTCAGTGAGTCGATCACCGAACTCAATACCATCTCGGAAAACAACATGCACTCTGCTCAGCAGTGCTTGGTGGAGGTGGATGAAGTATCACGTCAGGCCCGGGATATGGACGCGGCGGTGGCAGAATTTACCACCAGCAAAAGCTAACCAAATATCACGACGATAACTAACCTCGGCCCCCAACACTGGGGGCTTTTTTATGCTTCATATTCAAGACAAATTTGCTTCTATTTTTTGAGAATCCATATACAACAAAACTAATAGGTGAAGTGTATTTCCACCTTGCTGTAACTAAGTTTAAGTGTGACCTCACAACCTCATAAGGCTAAGTTATGTTAAGGACAACGAAAACAATATATGTACTCCCTCTGCTTTGTTTTTCTGCCTCGTCACTGGCAGCCGAAGAGTCTGACATTGCCAAACGCCCTCAAACGGTTAACGACGTTTTTGTCCGTTCCGGCGTCCTGACCCCAAAGGGCCAATTCGCGTTTGATGCGTCATTAAGCTACACACAAAACTCTTCCAACAAAGTCTCCGTCGTTGGTTACACCATTCTTCCTACTCTTCTGGTCGGTCGAATAGAAGTCTCTGATTCCGATCGTACAACCATTACTGCCGGCTTATCGGCCCGTTACGGCTTGTTTGACGATACTGAAATTGAGATCCGCTTGCCGTATGTCTATCGAAACGATCAGGTCTCCACGCGCCCAATTCAAGACGGAGCCGCTGACAACACCATCAATACCACATTAGATGGTGGTGGATTGGGCGACATCGAACTGGCAGTGCGGCATCAATTCAACTTTAATAGCACGCCCTACTGGGTCGGAGGATTAACCGTTAAATCGGACACTGGCAAATCCCCTTATGAGGTCGACATCGATCCCAACGACAATACGTTTAAAGAAGTGCCTACTGGCTCCGGATTCTGGAGTGTTGAACCATCTATCTCCATGTT
>NZ_WXWP01000104.1:0-4032 GCF_009904765.1 Vibrio sp. V39_P1S14PM300 | reverse complement strand
CATAAATAATCAGCTAAAAACAGCTACCAATAAGTAGATCACTATGACCCCAAATCAGATAACAGATACAACCTACCAGCTCCACAATTTCATCAACCCGTTTGATAGGCAAGACAGTTATATTTTGCTTTCAGGAGGGTATTCAAAGACGCTAGTTATTGATAAAAATCGTCACTCTCCCACACGTTATTTGGGAATAAAAAACTGGGAACAACTAAAGTCAATATGGCCGGGGTTCACCCCTTTTGATGACGCTTACCTGATGCCATTCAGTCCGTTAAGCGAATCAAGATTTCGAAATAAACCCATAGCTGATGAATTCGTTGAGTATCAAAACATCTATCGTTATTTCGAAGAAAAGAGCATCAGGCAACAGCCAAAATCTACTCTCATTTGTTTGTGTATGTTGCTAGCAAAAAATTATGATGAGAAACTAGGCGGAATCCCAATGGGGATAAAAATGCTGGCCACTAGACTTGGAACTAACAGCCGTAAGATAACCGTCAGTATCAAATCACTCGAAGAAATGGGATTAATCGTTTTTCACCAAAGACGGGCAGATATCGACAAGGTGACTCTTCCTTGTTTTATTGAACCTACCAGCACATTTGTACTGAAATTTACGTCTCTATTTAGAAAAGGGAAAACAATACCAAAAGAAAAGCCAGAAGCAGGTACACCTAAGATTCAGACTGCCCCTGAACAAGATTATGACAACTTCATAAAAAGCATTGCCGCTCAAGAAAGCATCTATGATGACACAGAGGAAAACTTAACTTCCAAAAAGCCAGATTATTATCTACATGGTAAGGAAGGCTTCTTCTGGTATCAAAATAAAATATACACTCTTAAAGTGAGACTCTTGAACTTAGTAAGAAAGCCAAAGGTGGAGGAGGTGGTTAAAGCTCACGCCTATCGAGCTCTGCTCTAGATGCTTCGGGTGTAGCTACACCTAAAACAAAGGCACAGTTGTTTACGGCAGAATTACATGACACTATGTGTAGAACCTCAGTATACAAATATAACTCACTCTTACAGCTTGGTGCCTCGATTAGTCAAACAGAACACATGCAAATGAACATCATTATCATTAATATTCTGGCGACATAGTAATCGATAGTTGAACTACAGGATACTGTCACAACTTAAAGTGACTGAGTGACGATTATTTCATCAAAAACAGAACTATTGTCAACGTAAGAAACATAGCAACTTAAACCAACTGGGTAGTATATTGGGTAGTAAAATTCTAAATCAGACAATAAAAAACCACTAAGTTTTTGATTTTTAAATAATAAAAATTATTGCTCGACGAACAGATCCAGAACATCGAGTAATCCACGCACTCCGATCAAAAAAAGCCCTGAACTGTGTTCAGGGCTTTTTTAATGCTTGGCGTTATTTGTTGTCTGCCGCCAGTTTGGTCTTCGGCCTTGGTTCGCTCATCAAACCTTTGATCAGCGACACCGTCGCAATCAACAGCACAATGGTAAACGGCAGACCCGTGGTCACCGCCATTGCCTGAGCAGCAGCCAGACCGCCCCCCAGCATCAGAGCGATGGCCACCAAGCCTTCAAACGTACACCAGAACACGCGTTGAGGCGTCGGCGCGTCGACTTTACCGCCAGCGGCGATGGTATCGATAACCAGCGAGCCCGAGTCCGACGAGGTAATAAAGAACACCACTACCAGCACAATGCCGACAAAAGAGGTGATTTCAGCAAATGGCATCACATCCAGCATCGCAAACAATTTGAGTGGCAGGTCGGCGTTCATCACCGCTTCATAACCGCTGTTGATGTACTGACTGATCGCCGTACCGCCGAACGCCGTCATCCAGAACACACACACGGTTGATGGGATCAGCAGAACACAAATGATGAACTCGCGTACGGTGCGGCCACGGGAAACACGTGCGATGAACATGCCGACGAATGGCGACCAGGAGATCCACCACGACCAGTAAAACGCCGTCCAGCCTTGAGAATAGTTGGCATCTTCACGCTCAAACGGCATCGACAACGCTGGCAGATTGGTCAGGTACGAACCGATGTTATCGAAGAAACCGGTTACGATCGCCAGCGTCGGCCCCGCAATCACGATAAACAGCAGCAGCAACGCCGCCAGCCCCATGTTGATCTCCGACAGGCGCTTCACACCGCCATCCAGACCCGCCAGTACCGAAATCAGCGCCAGCGCCGTGATCACGATAATCAACACGATCTGGGTGGTGTCGCCCATCGGCACATCAAACAGGAAGTTCAGACCGGTCGCGGCCTGAGACGCGCCATAACCCAGCGACGTTGCCAGACCAAACACAGTCGCGACCACCGCCAGAATGTCAATCACATGACCAGTCCAGCCCCAGACGCGTTCCCCAAACAGCGGATAAAAGACTGAACGCATGGTCAGCGGCAGGCCTTTGTTGAATGAGAAAATCGCCAGACCCAGCGCCAATAAAGCGTAGATCGCCCACGGGTGCAGTGCCCAGTGATAAATGGTCGCCGCCATACCCAGTGAACGCGCTGCGTCAACATCGCCGGCCGCGCCATTGAGCGGTGCCCAGTCGGTACGCACACCGTTTTCCATCACCGGACCGCTCAGCGCAGTGCTGAAATGCGACATCGGTTCGGACACACCAAAGAACACCAGACCAATCCCCATCCCGGCGGCAAACAGCATCGCAAGCCAGCCTGAATAGGAATAATCCGGCACCGCTTCGGTCCCACCAATGCGAACCCGGCCCAATGGCGAAATCACCAGTGCCAGACACACCACCACAAAAAAGTTACCGGCCGACAGGAAAAACCAGTCCATGCTCGAGGTCAGCCAGTCACGCAAATGCACAAACAGCGGCTCAACTTGCTCACGAAAGATCAGCGTGGCAAAGACGAAAAACACCACCGCCAAACCTGAAATGGCAAACACCCGGTTATGGATATCAAGACCAAACGGCCCGAGATTCACCACCACATTATCCTGACCGACCGTGTAGTCGGTATCGATCGGGTCTACCTTGCCATCCGGACGCGGCAGACCTCCATTGTCACTACTCACTTTACTTCCCCTTAAAATCGTCAAAGCCCTAAATTAATTACGTTCTGTGACAGGGACTAAGATTAAAAAATTTAAAACACAGAACCTTATCAGTGTATAACAGCCCCATTGTAATCAATAAAATTCTCCTCACCAGGTAAGAAAAATCAGAATTTGCTGCCATTATTCAATTTGCGACACGCTGACGAACGCGGGAATGGTCTTGAGAAGATCCTGAGGATCGTGCTACTCTTCGCCTCCATTTTTCTGACCTAAATTTCACCAGCCATGCGAACGCATGCAGGTCAGTGCTATCTTTAACGTGTCGATGCAACAATATCGGCCTCACCCCGAACCAATGTGGAACCGTACAGATGGGCAAAGGTACTCTATATATCGTTTCAGCACCGAGTGGTGCTGGTAAATCGAGCTTAATTTCCGCGATGCTGGAAACCAATCCGACATACGCGATGAAAGTATCTGTTTCCCACACTACCCGTGGTATGCGCCCAGGTGAGCAAGATGGCGTACATTACCATTTCGTGCAAAAAGAGCACTTCGAAGACCTGATTGCGCAGAACGCGTTTCTGGAATACGCGGAAGTGTTCGGCAATTACTACGGCACATCCCGCATCTGGATCGAAGAGAATCTGGAAAAAGGCATCGACGTGTTCCTCGATATCGACTGGCAGGGGGCGCGTCAGATCCGCCAACAAATGCCACAGGCACGCAGTGTGTTCATTCTGCCACCGTCCAACGGTGAACTGGAACGCCGCCTCAACGCCCGTGGACAGGACAGCGACGCCGTGATCGCCAAGCGCATGGCCGAAGCTAAGTCCGAAATTTCACATTATAACGAGTATGATTACGTGATCGTTAACGACGACTTTGATGGTGCGTTAATGGATTTCAAAGCGATCATCCGTGCAGAAAGATTGAAGCAAGACAAGCAAGCTGCTAAATATAAAGGCATGCTTGACGCGCTACTGGCTGAGT
>NZ_WXWP01000139.1:0-7046 GCF_009904765.1 Vibrio sp. V39_P1S14PM300 | reverse complement strand
GTATTCCAATATGAACTCTAACACTTCTGCGGTTTCTACCGCACAATCTTCTAGTAAGTTTACTTACAAAGATTTCACTTGGTGTCTGTCGCTGTTCGGTACAGCGGTCGGCGCCGGCGTTCTTTTTCTCCCGATCAAAGCGGGGGCTGGCGGCTTCTGGCCATTAGTAATCTTAGCTTTAATTGCTGCACCAATGACGTGGTTCGCCCACAAATCTCTGGCTCGTTTCGTTCTGTCTGCGAAAAACCCTGAAGCAGACATCACCGATACCGTAGAAGAACATTTCGGTAAGACTGGCGCCAACCTTATTACATTCGCCTATTTTTTCGCCATCTATCCGATCGTTCTTATTTACGGCGTCGGCATCACCAACACGGTTGACTCTTTCCTGGTTAACCAAATCGGCATGGAATCCATTCCTCGCTGGCTGCTGTCTGGCGCCCTGATTCTGGCGATGACCGCAGGTGTCGTGTTCGGTAAAGATCTGATGCTAAAAGCCACTTCAGCAATGGTTTACCCTCTGGTATTCATCCTGCTGGCGTTGTCTGTTTACCTGATCCCTGAGTGGAACACCTCAATGATGGATGTCGCACCAGACTGGGGCTCAATGCCAACCATCGTATGGCTGGCGATTCCAATCATCGTGTTCTCATTCAACCACAGCCCAATCATCTCGCAGTTCTCAAAAGAACAACGTCGTGTATATGGTGAAAAAGCGGTAAGCAAAACTGACGCTATTACTGGCGGTGCAGCAATGATGCTGATGGGTTTTGTCATGTTTTTCGTGTTCTCTGTCGTGCTTTCTCTGTCTCCAGAGCAGCTGGCGATGGCAAAAGAGCAAAACATTTCCGTTCTGTCTTACCTGGCAAACATTCACGAATCACCACTGATCTCATACATGGGTCCACTGGTTGCCTTTGCAGCTATCACATCAAGCTACTTTGGCCATTTCCTGGGTGCTCACGAAGGTCTGGTTGGTCTGATCAAGTCTCGTTCTGATGCTCCAGTAAGCAACATTGAGAAAGGCTCACTGCTGTTCATCGTTATTACCACTTGGGCTGTTGCCGTATACAACCCAAGCATCCTGGGCATGATCGAAACCATGGGTGCACCGATGATTGCAGCGATTCTGTTCCTGATGCCTGTTTTTGCGATGCAAAAAGTACCAGCAATGGCGAAGTACAAAACTTCAGCACCTGTTCAGATTTTCACAGTAATCTGTGGTTTTGCTGCCATTAGTTCTGTAATCTACAGCGCTCTTTAATCTCGCAGCCGATACAGACGAGAATAAAGACAAACACATAACGATAATAATAAGCCTCCCTCCTCCTCGGGAGGCTTAATTTTGAGGTAATCAAAATGATTAGTGTATTTGATATCTATAAAATCGGCGTTGGACCATCCAGTTCACACACTGTTGGTCCAATGAAGGCGGGTAAAGAGTTTATTGATGACTTGCGCTCTATGGGAAAGCTGCGCGACATCACTAAAATTACCGTCGACGTTTATGGATCATTATCACTGACAGGGAAAGGTCACCACACAGATATCGCGATCATCATGGGTCTTGCTGGCAACACTCCTGAAAAAGTAGATATCGACTCTATTCCGGGCTTTATTGCACGTGTAGAGGAAACGGAACGTCTACCTGTTGGCATGCACTGTCATACGGTGTCATTCCCTCGTGAAGGCGGAATGAACTTCCACAAAACCAATCTGGAACTGCATGAGAACGGCATGCAAATCCACGCTTGGATCGACGAAGAAAAGGCGTACTCGAAAACCTACTACTCTATCGGTGGTGGCTTTATCGTAGATGAAGAGAACTTCGGTAAAGAAATTGAAAATCCGATCAAAGTCCCTTACGAGTACACGTCAGCTGAAGAACTGATTAATCACTGTAAAGAGAGCGGACTGTCAATCAGTGCGCTGGTGATGCAGAACGAACACGCTCTGCATTCAGACGAAGAAATTCGTACCTACTACGCCAATATCTGGAAAACCATGCGCGAATGTATGGAACGCGGTATGAACACTGAAGGCATTCTGCCAGGGCCTCTGCGTGTACCACGTCGAGCGGCGGCATTGCGTCAACAGTTGATGACGTCTGAGAAGACCACCAACGATCCAATGTCTGTGGTTGACTGGGTAAACATGTTTGCTTTTGCCGTTAACGAAGAAAACGCCGCTGGCGGACGAGTGGTTACCGCGCCAACCAACGGTGCCTGCGGTATCATTCCTGCAGTTTTGGCGTACTACGACAAGTTCATTCAGACGGTGACGGAAAAAGATTACATCCGTTACTTCGCCGCTTCTGGCGCAATCGGCGGTCTGTACAAACGCAATGCTTCAATCTCTGGTGCAGAAGTTGGTTGTCAGGGCGAAGTCGGCGTTGCGTGTTCTATGGCTGCGGCCGGCCTGGCTGAGTTGATGGGCGGTAGCCCTGAACAGGTATGCATGGCGGCCGAGATCGCTATGGAACACAACCTGGGTCTGACGTGTGACCCGGTGGCCGGTCAGGTTCAGGTTCCGTGTATCGAACGTAACGGTATCGCAGCAGTGAAATCGATCAACTCATCGCGTATGGCTCTGCGTCGCTCTTCAGCGCCACGTGTTTCGCTGGATAAAGTTATCGAAACCATGCTGGAAACAGGCAAAGACATGAACGCGAAATACCGTGAAACGTCACAAGGCGGTTTGGCGATCAAAGTCGTGTGTTAATCGACACTCAAGATCAAAAAACCCGGGCATGTCCCGGGTTTTTTATTTGCTTTCATATTTAGGCTTAGATCAGCTGAGACACCAACAAGAACACCCCAAATAGCAGTGTGAACACTAACATCGGCATACCGCCTTCGGTGCGATAACGCGCATCGGCCTCGCCCGCACGACGCAAGCGGATAACCATTGCCAGCGGTACAAAAATAGCCAGAAAGACCAGAATGATACCCGCGTAGCTCAACACCGCCAGAAACTGATCTGCGGCAAGCAGCGAACCCGCCAGAGGCAGAGCAAATGTGAGCAAATACGTCACCAGTTTGTTCTGTCTGAACGCATCCACATTTTGTGTAAACAGCGCCATGGCCACACCAAAAAACGACGTCAGCAACGCCAGGCCAGTGAATACCGACAAAATTGTGCCAATCCAGGGAGAGCGCTGCTGGAACACGGTCATTAAGTCAGACACATTGCTGAACTGCTTCAACTGCGCTGCATCCAGATTCCCCACGACAGCGAACAACCAACATAAATAGCACACCAGCGGGATCATCGAACCAACAATGACCATGTTTCTTAACTGGCGGTCGGTCGCTTCGTGGTTGTAAGACACTAAAGCCGGGATCACGACCAGAAAACCAAAGCTGGTGAACAGAATTGGGCTGGTTTTGATCAGGCCAACAAAATCGATCTCCCCCGCCTGGGCCACATTCTCGAACGAAAAGAATGGCAACAGGATCAACAGAGTGCTCACCAGACTAGCCAGCATAATGAAAAATAGGACTCGGTTTAGCTTATCAATAACGCCCGTACCGCAAGCGACCACAGCGCCGGCGACTGCGGTAAACAGGATCTGGCTTTGTGTTGCCGTCAGTGTCACTCCCAGGCTTTGAAACAACTTACCGACCAAATCAGCCGCGCCCAATATGTAGGCCATCAAAAGACAAATCAGTAACGCATACAGCAAGCCATTCGTGAGCAGTTGCCCGCCTTTGCCCAAAGACTGGCGTGCGATGGAGTGCAAACCGAGGCCATCCCCGACTTTAATCGTCGCTTCAAGTAGCAGTAGCGCCGCGTACGTAGTACCGAAGCAGATCAGCAACATCAGCGCCGTACCGTACATCAGCCCGAATTGAGCCAGCACCATCGGAATCGCGAGCATACCCGCACCTAAAGCTGTACCTGCAATGATCAGGGAGCTTCCCAAAAGCTTAATATTCATATTTTATAAATTCTGTGTTGTGAAAAAGATAGGCGTTAAACCGCAGTAACGGTTAAATCAAAAACAATACGAAAATCGTGCTTGAGGGGTAATAAATCGCAACGCAATAAAGGAGTGAACAAAGCGGGAGGCGCTAACGGCGCATGATAAGAATGGAGGCGTGATAACAAGCGGTTTGCAATGTGGCGACCCTTCAGTCGGCTCAATAATGGGAGTTGTGATTTTGAATTTCATTGTTTTGTCCGTCAGTGACATTCCCTTTTTGGTCTCTTAGCCTTCCATTTCGCTAATCAATCCCTACCCGAGATAGGGTCATATTATCGCCTGACGAAACGATTGCAACGACTGATAGACTCATCATGACCAAACGGTTAAGAAACACACAACCCAAATCACGATACAAAAAAGCGAAGCTGGTGGCTTCGCTTTTTTGTTTAGCGGTGTAACGTCCTAAATAAGGTTGACACTTTCCAACCCAAATCAGGACGGATCACTGAGGTTTATTCCTCACCGATATAAATACAACCCGCCGTGCAGGTCTCTTTGATTTCCACTTTGCTCAGCAGCGGTAAAGCAGGTTTGAGCTGTTGCCAAATCCACTTTGCCAACACTTCACTGGTCGGGTTCTCTAACCCTTCAATATCATTGAGATAATAGTGGTCCAGGCGATCGTAGATAGGCTTGAATGCGGCTTTTATTTCAGAGAAATCCACGACCCAACCAGTGTGCGGATCCACTTCGCCTTCTACGTAAAGACGAACTAAAAAAGAGTGACCATGCAAACGTCCACACTTATGCCCTTCCGGCACGTGCGGCAGGCGGTGGGCTGCCTCAAACATAAACTCTTTATACAATTCTGTTTTCATCTTGATTCTCTGCCTTTCAAAGGAGACGCAATAGTAAGGAATTCACCCGTCCGAAACAAGTTTAGACACAGCTCACAAACTTGCTGACGCGATACCAATCGATTCCGCCGATAAACGACGCCAAATCACTATCCAATTCACTTCATATTGAACAGTCGAAAATGTGGCATTGCGTCAAATTATTGATTACATCATCGCCACATCACATTTACAAAACACACACTTTGTTTAGGGTCACATTCCGGATCGGCAACCATTTTTCCTTAGCCGGACCAAGGATATATTTGCGAGGTCTATTCCAATAATTCAAATAAGAATCCAATGAGCTCAACGATAACAACCAAATTGCTGGTGACCTTAATTTCTGTTTTCGCTCTGGTTTTAACTGTTTCGACCCTTTATCAATACAATCAGCAACGTGAGCTGATCTATTCTGTATTGAGTGAACAGTTACACGACAAAGCCAGTAATTATTTCGACAGCCTGAACATGATGATGCTGACGGGCACTATGGCGCAAAAAGAAACATTGCATAACAAGGCGTTAGCACAGGAAGGCATAGAAGCCGTCCGCGTACTACGTTCGGAGACCGTCAGTAAGCTCTACGGTCCGGGACTGGACAATCAGAAACCCGTCGATGACATTGACCGACGCGCACTGAAAGGTGAGCTGATTATTGAGCCGATCCAAAAAGACTGGGGGGACGGCCTGGTCGTGGCGCTGCCGATGAAGTCGTCCGAAAACTACCGCGGCACCAACTGTGTAGCCTGTCATATGGCGCCTGAGGGTGAAGTGCTGGGCGCCATTCGTCTTGAGTATAATCTTTCTCACGTCAACAGCATGATCAGTCAACGCACATTGATTGCCATCGCTATCATGTCAACCATCGCTTTCATCGGCTTTTTGCTCACTCTGGCACTTATTCGCAAGATCATCGTCCGTCCGATTCAAAGCACGTCCCGCTACATGCAGAGTGTCAGTCAAACCAAAGATTTGTCTCAGCGCCTGCACAATCCGAGAAAAGATGAAGTCGGCCAACTGACGCTGGCAATCAATTCGTTTATGGAAACCGTCAGCGACAGTCTTGGTCGGGTGCAGGACACGTCACACACCCTCTCCCACTCTGCTGCACAGCTCACGTCGGTAGCTCAGAGTACCGATCTGGCGGCCACAAACCAGCAACATGAAACCGCTGAAGTACAGACCAATATCGGTCAGATGCAGGCACAACAGTTACAAGTTGAACAAGCCACCGTCGACGCATCTGGCTTAATCAGCCACACCACTGCGATTGCGAGGCAAAGTGCGGAACAATCTCACCTGGCCAGTGAAGACATCAAAAATCTGGTCGGCGACATTGAGAAAGTCAAACAACGGATTATTGAGTTGAACGACCAGACAGGTGAAGTATCGACGATTCTTGAGGTCATTAAAGCCATTGCCGACCAGACCAACCTACTGGCACTCAACGCAGCCATTGAAGCCGCTCGAGCCGGTGAACAAGGGCGCGGGTTTGCCGTGGTCGCCGATGAAGTTCGTCAACTCGCCAGTCGTACGGCGCAGGCCACCAGCAGCATTGAAAACATTCTGGTTCAGTTCAAACAAGACAGCGAAGCATCATTGGTATCAGTGGACACAGTTTGCGCACACGCTCACCAGAGATCCACCGACATCGAAGCCTTATCGACCAGTATGAATCATGTGGTGACGGAAATGTCTCAGGCGCAACAACACGCTGAAAACATTCAGCTTCAAACCCAGTCGACCACGCAACTCAGCCAGGACGTGCAAAACAAAGTGGAAGTGATCACGCAGCACGCGGACGACACCTCTCACTCGGCAGCCCAAACGCGCGAAATCAGTCAGAATCTGGAACAATTGTCCGAACATCTGGAAGCATTGCTGAACCAGTTTACCCTGCAGGAGAAAAAACCGTCGTAAAAATCAGGAAATTTCGTCAGCCAGAGGTCAATTAAAGGTTGAAGCTATCGATTTGACAGGTAATATGTTCCGTTGATTCTGTAAAATGCAAGCCAACCCAATGTTTCGACTGTTTTTTGCCCGTTTTCACGTTCAAAAAGCGCACATTGGGTTGAATTTTTACCTCAATGGAGAAAACACCTAACATGACTTACGCGCCTGTAAAAGACGTTCTGAGCGGTAAGCTGGCAGTTGACAGTGAAGTCACTGTTCGCGGCTGGATTCGTTCACGTCGTGATTCCAAAGCTGGAATCTCATTC